>JAEWZS010000128.1 GCA_023458355.1 Bacillota bacterium | reverse complement strand
CTTTAGCAAGCTCTATTTCGTCGGGCGTGTCGGCCGTGGCATCAGATACTATGCCGATAAACTGAACGCCTTTATCCGCATACTCTTTGCTCAGCTCGCCGAGATCCGGCATTTCGTTGATGCACGGGCCGCAAAACGTACCCCATATGTTAACAAACGTAAAATCCGCGTTTTGAAAAACCGTGCTGTCTGCCGTATTGCCTTCAAGGTCGATGCTCGAAAACTCAGGTACGACTTGTAAAGATACCGTTGTATCCGGCGTTAAAGCGGGTGCTTCAGTAGGCTTAGCAGGGAGTGGGCTCTCCGTCGCCGGGGCTTCACTTTGCGGCGCCGGGGTTGCGTTTTGCTGTTTTGGTGCACAGCTAAAAAGCATGGCGGACACGAGAATGAGTGATATCGCAAATGCGGTATACTTTATAAAACGGGGGTTTGGGTTCATAATTACCTCCTCCGGAACTCATAAAATAGGAATACCTGATTAAACCACAGATTGATAGTTTTCTCAAGGCTGTCGATTGTGATAAGGTCACCTAAACCATATTTCCGTATAACATATTTCCGTGGGCGAGCAAATACCCTAATAAAAACGAATGCCTCTATGGTTGGTCAAACAACATGAAGTTTATTGTTATAAGGAAGCGCCCGAAAAGAAAAGGCACCCCTTTAAAACTCCATAAAGGGTATATTTTGCCTGTCTTGGCTGTGGTCACCGCAGCGCTTACACTTATCGCGCTTGTTACATCCTCCACCAAAGAAGAGGAAAATGTAGCTCGCGGCAAATATGAACCTCTTATGCGCGAGGAGATAGAATATGCGCTTAGTGTTGATCCGCCCGAGGATGAAGGGCGCAAAGCGCTTGTGGACGCAGCCGTATCGCTCATAGGTGAGGTGCATTATTTCTGGGGCGGCAAAAGCCTACTAAACGGTGCTGACCCCGAATGGGGCGTTTTAAAGGAAGTGAAAAGCAGCGGAAGCCGTACCACCGGCACCATGCGTCCGTTCGGGCTTGACTGCTCCGGATTTGTATTATGGAGTTTTATCCAACTTGGTTATAGTCCGGACGAAGCCGAGGCGCTCGTAGGGTTAGGCACATGGGCACAGTGGCAGCGAAGCTACGATATCGCGTGGGAGGATCTTCGCCCGGGCGATCTTGCATTTGAAAACAGGTATCCCGATAAGAGCGACAACCATGTGGGAATCTGCATCGGGTACGATGCAAACGGGCAGCCCGTGTTTGTGCATAGCTCCTCAAAATACGACGGCGTTGTGGCTACCCCCGCAGGCGGGGTATTCCGCTACGCGCGAAGGCCGTTTTTGTTCTATGCGGAAGGGGAGGGTCTATCCCCATAGGGCCCCGCACAGGGCCTATTCGGAGACGATTACCGTCAGGTCAGGATGCAGCTGCAAAAGCGATGCAGGCAGACGCGGTGTGACGGGGCCGTTTAGCGCGCGGTCGATTACCGCGATTTTTTTTGCGCCGTTGGCGATGAGAAGTATCTTTTTGGCCTGCATGATGTGACGCATGCCCATAGTGATGGCAAACTGAGGAACGCTTTCGGGGTCATCGTTAAAAAAGCGTGCATTGGCGCGCCGCGTCATGTTGCTCAGTCGCACGCGGTGCGTTGTCATAATGAACTGCTCGTCCGGCTCATTAAAACCGATATGCCCGTTATCGCCGATGCCCAATAGCTGAAGATCGATACCGCCTAAGGATTCGATACGCGAATCGTATGCATCACACTCTGCTTGATAATCCTCGGCGAGTCCGTTTGGAAGATGCGCGTTATTGCTATCTAGGTCGATATGATCAAATAGCTTGGCTTTCATAAAGTGAAAGTAGCTTTGCTCGTGATTTACAGGAAGACCGCAATATTCGTCGAGGTTCACTGTTATAACGGACTTAAAGGAAACGTCGCCCTTTTTATACCATTCAATCAGCTGCTTGTATGCACCGATCGGGGTGGATCCGGTTGCAAGGCCTAAAACGCTGTTTTCCTTTAGGATGACCTGTGCGGATATCACGCTTGCCGCCTTGCGGCTCATATCATGGTAGTCTTTTGAAAGAATGAGCTTCATGCTCTTTCCCTCCCTTCTATGAACACATTGCTTATGTTAAAGTTTTCGTCAGTCAGAATAAGATCAGCCAGCTTACCGCGCTCTATGCTGCCTATTTCGCCACCTAGGCCAATAGAGCATGCCGGTGTGATCGAGGCGGCAAGAAGAGCCTGCTCCTTTGGCACGCCAAACGCTACGCAGTTTTGAAGTGCAGTTAAAACATTGGTAGAAGAGCCCGCAATGGTGCCGTCTATGAGCGTGGCTTTTCCCATTTTCACATACACCGGCTGTCCGCCAAGCTCATATTCGCCATCGGGCAGCCCGGCGCTTCGCATGGAGTCGCTCACGAGACATACCCTGTTTGCACCGTAAAGCGTAAAAGCCGCGCGAATGACCGACGGGTGCAGGTGGATTCCGTCGCAGATAATCTCCACAAACGCACCCGCATCAAACGCCGCACCGACTACCCCGGGGCTCCTGTGTAAAAATGGTTCCATCGCGTTAAATAGATGCGTCACATGGTTTGCGCCGTTAAAAAATGCATCTCGGGCGGTATCATAATCCG
>JAEWZS010000127.1 GCA_023458355.1 Bacillota bacterium | reverse complement strand
TTTTTGGATTTAAGGTCGTGCGAAAGATCGAGCATGTAACGGATTTCCTCGGGTGTAAAATCGCGCAGGGTCAGTAGCGAGCGTCCTCTCAGATTGACGGGCATAGGTGTATTCTCCTTCTTCGTATTTTATAGATATTTCTTTTCAACATACGGACATGTATAAAGCCGCAAAAGCGCACCGTAATCGGGTATAAAGCGGAGCGTGTCGCCTACTTGAAACGCCTGTTCCGCTTCTGTCAGGTTCACGATGGTATGGTCGCTGCTCGCGCCTAAAATCTCAATGCCAAAATCAAGCGGCGTTAACCCCTCGACGGCTGCATCCTGGCGGCCGAGATTCAATACCCCTCTAAGCATTTCGCCGCGCTCAGGAAAGTCTGTCACTTCGCCGAATGCGTTTTTGAATCGCCGCCCAACGGGAACAGAAGGCTTTTTTTGCACTTCGGAAAGCTCTGCATGTAATATAAACGCGTCACCGTAAAGCCCGTCTACCACCTCAAAACGCGATGTATCGTGGCCTAGGAGAAATGCCTCGCCAAGCCGCAAATGATTTATACCCTTTGGAAGCAAACCGCTTACCAAAAGTCCAATTGTGCTTGAATTTCCGCCCGAAACTATAGGAATCTCTTCATTTAGTTCCGCGCGAAGCATATTCGCAAGGCGCAAAATACCGTTCATGTTGTTTTCATCCGGCACGATGGAGCCGTAGCAGGTAAGATTAGTGCCGATGCCCGAAAGCGAAAGCCAAGTCTGCTCCTTTACCGCCCGCGCTGTTTCAAGAAGTAAAGCCTCGTTTTCAAAAAAGATGCCTTCGCGCAAATCTCCCATATCCGCCATGAGGATAACCTCGTGTTTTTTCTTTTGCGCTTTTGCTGCAGCACCGAGAGCCCTGATAACAGAAATTTCGCTTTGGAGGCTATAATCCGCCGCACGGACAACTTCCTCTGCTTCGCTCGGGCCGCTGACGCGCAAAAGTAACTTAGGTTTTTTCGTCATAAGCTCGTCGAGGTTGCTCACGCGCGAATCGGCTATCATGGCCGCGTCGCTCGCTTCAAGGAGCGCGGCAATCTTCGGATCCGCGCAAACGCATTTGGTCACATATGCGGCGGATATACCGTTTCTCCCGCAAAGCTCGCTCAAAAACGCGATATTATGCGCGAGTTTTTTTAAGTCTACAGTAAGTGTCGGGTACATCTATCAAATCCCGAGGCTTTGCTTCATGAGCAACAGCGCCTCGCCTCCGTATCGTTTGCTGAGCGCACCTAAAGATGCCATGGTGTAGTGGTTATCCGTAAGAAGCCGCAATTCACCCGGCCTGGGGAATAGGTGCATGCCGGTTTTATTAAAGTCTGCAAGCTCGCGCAGAAGCTTTTCGTGCTCCGCTAGACGCGTTAAAGCACCGCCCGTGCCTACAATGTACTTAACGGCCGTAAGGTCCTTTCCCTCGGCAAGCGTCTTTCGGCCGGAGGGCGTATAAATATACCTTAGCTGGCCCGCGTGCCGCATAAGTGCTGTCCGCCCCGCTTCGAGGCAGAGCCGCTTCGTGAGCTTCATCTGTGCATCCGTTTTCGGAATGGGCTCGTAGTAAGCCATAACCTCGTTTACGTCAAACGACAGCTCGCGGGAAAGCGCATCCGCGCCAAGCATATCGATGAGGTTTTTCGCGTTCACGTAAAGCCCCAGGTCGCCCTCAACGGTGCGTTTTGCAAACGGTTCGGGCGATGTAAGAAGCGCTGAAATCTCGTCAGTTCCCGCCGTAACCGAATGTATGTCTGTGGTAGCACCACCGATATCGACCAACACAAGGTCACCTATCTCCGAATAAAGAAGCTGTGCAGCCTCCATCACCGCGCCCGGTGTAGGGAGTATGTTTCCCTTTACCATGTCGCGCACATGCTCCATGCCGGGAGCCTTTACAATGTGCTCGGCAAATACCTCGTGAATAATGCGCCGCGCAGGCTCGATGTTGAGCTTGTCGAGCTTGGGGTATACGTTTTCGGTACTATAAAGGGGTATGTTTTTTTGGTCAAACATCGCCTTCACGGCAGTTTGGTTTTGCACATTACCCGCGTAGATGACGGGCACATTAAGCCCCATATCGCATACGCGCTCGGCGTTATAAAGCGCGGTTTCGCGCTCGCCGAAATCCGTACCGCCGGCAAGCATGATGAGATTAGGCTGAAGTGCCTTGATGTCCTTTAAGTCAAAATCGGTAAGCTTTCCGGCAGTGGCAAGCTTTACGATAGCACCGGCACCCAAAGCAGCCGCTTCGGCCGCCTTCACGGTCATGTCGTACACAAGACCGTGCACGCACATGCGAAGCCCACCTGCGGCGCTTGATGTGGCGAACATTTCCCCGTACTCCACCTTATCCGCTTGAAGCGCTATTTCAAGCGAGCGCACCGCAGCTTTTAGCCCTACGCGCACATCGCCTTCGAGCACCGAGGTGGGTGCGAATCCCTGCCCTAAAAAGCGCGGGGCGTTGCTCCCGAGCTTATCAAATGCACTTACTACGGTGGTGGTCGAACCTATTTCGGCCACGAGTACGTCTATAAACATGTGCATCTTTCCCGGGGGGTCGCCCCGTACCTCCGGTTACTTTTCTTGGAAGAAAAGTAACCAAAAGAACTTATGGGTTTTATGATTGAGGGGGCGCTTGCGCATGAGCCTATGCCGGACGCATAGCCGTGACGGAAGCAGAGATACACCGAAGCTCGTTTTCTCTCCCTCGGTCGGTCTCGCACGTCTGGCGCAGCCAGAGCCCTTCGGGCCGAGGCTTGCAGCCTCGCGGGCCGACAGCTCCCTCGTCAGAGGGAGCCATAGTAGCCCGTTTGTATGCAGCAAAACGTGCTATCACCGCAATTTTACCAACAAAAAAAGTCTTTTGCGTGCTTTTCTACAGAAAAGCAGGCGGGTTTTAGGGCGGAGCCCTAACGCTCTTCCATCTCTCGTCTTCTCTTCACGAGGAACGTGGCCACATGACAGCCCTTCGTGCCGCGCGAGAAAGCCTCGTCTGCGCCAACCTTGCGGGCTGCGGCGGGATCCACCTGTGTGCCGCCTGCCAGGAACATAAGCTTTTCACGCACGCCCATTTCGGTGGCAATGCGGTCGATCTTTGCGATATTTTTATAATGGATGTCATCGTGGCTTATAACGGTGGAGGCAAGCATTGCGTCCGCGTTAAGCTCAATGGCTGCGTTAACGAGCTTTTCGGGCGGTACGGAGGTGCCCAAATAGAATACCTCAATGCCGTATTTTTCAATACCGCCGTGCTTAATGTCGATGATCTCCCTAAGCCCAACGCTGTGTTCATCCTCGCCGACCGTGCCGCATACGACGCGCATGGGCTTTTTCTCGATGGCGGCGCGAAGCTCGTTGTCGCTTAGCACCTCAGGATCTTTGGGGATAACAAGATCGTCAACGTTTATGCTGAAGCCGACTTTACCTTTGAGCTCGATGCGCGTGCCCTCTGCACCGTGCATCACCTCACAGTTGATAACCTCAGGATCTGATAGGTTCATGCGTCGCGCAAATTCGAGCGCTGCAGCTGATGCTACCTTCTTTTCAGTTGGGAAAAACATGGTGAGCATTACGGTACCGTCTGCAAGCCATTCCATTTCGGGTTTCAACTGCTTGGCACCGGGGTTTTTATACTCCGAAACGCCCGCCATGCGTGTGTATACGTTATCTGTGTCGTCAAGCTCGTCGATAAAGATGATCTTTTCGGGCACTTCTAATGTACAGCCGCCGATGAGTTTCGCGGGGTCGTTGACAGCGCTTTGGTCATACTGCGCAACATTA
>JAEWZS010000126.1 GCA_023458355.1 Bacillota bacterium | reverse complement strand
GTGCTGTCGGCCCTTTTGGGCTCGTCGGCTTATGGCTTAAGCGGGCTTTCCCCGCTTAGCATAGCCTGTGTCGCTGCGGTATTTTTATGCGGTGTTAACCCGTATTACGCGCTCACGGGCGCGGTCGCGGGGGCGCTTATCGGGGGCAACTATGCCTCTGCAGCCGCAAGCGCGCTTTTTGCTGCTGCATGTATAGGTATTGGGGTATGGCGCGGGGGTCTTAAAAACCGAGAAAAGCTGGCGCTTCTTCTCACTGCGCAACTTGTTCTTATGCCCGTGTTTTATATGCGCTCGCTTGAAAGCGGCATGATTGGGCTTTGTAATGCTATTCTTGCAATACTCGCAGCCGCAGCGCTCAAACACGCGCGCGCTGCATTTGAGGCGACAATAAAAAAGAGGATGCTTAGTAACGCCGAGCAAGCTTCGCTTGTAGCGCTCGGGGCATTTATCGTATTTTCGTTGCGTGATTTTTCGCTGCTTCAAGTCGGCATCGGCGCGGTGTTCGCTACGCTTTTCTCACTCGTTTCGGCAGGGATGAAAGGGCCTGTAGCAGTTGCTGCGTCGGTGGTGTTCGGTTTAAGCTGTATGCTTGCGGGCGGGGCAAGCATGCTGTTTATGGGAACGCTTGCGGCCTGTACGTTATGCGCTTCTTTTTTAAGGCGTTCGGGGCGATGGGGTGTTGCGGCGGGCTTTTTCGTGCCTGCAGCGCTTTTTTCGTATTTTGTCGGCGGTATAAATTCACTTTCCGTATGGGAGGCGGGGATTGGCTGCGGCTTTTTTGCGTTATTACCGCAAAAAGCGTTTCGTTCTATGGCCTCCGCTGCGCTGCCTGCTGAGGATGAACGCTTCAAACGAACACTTATCACCACGCGTGCGCGGCTAGACGACCTTTCAAGTGTAGCCGCCCGCCTGGGGACGCTTTTTGACCCAGAAGATGAGGTGCAAGGCTTTCTTTATAGGCAAATGAACGGCATATGCGGTGCGCTCCGTTCGCTTGCGGAAAACTCCTACCCCGATAAGCGGCCATATAAGCGCTATGAGATACGCGTCGGTGCGGCAGCATGCCCCAAGGCAGGCAATGTTGAAACCGGCGACAGCATGGGCATGCGCGAGGCAGGCGGGAACCTTCTCATGATGCTAAGTGACGGCATGGGCACGGGTGAGGCAGCACATAAGGAAAGTGCCGCGGCAGTGGCTCTTTTGGGGGATTTATTAAGCGTAGGCTATGAGCTTGAAAACGCTCTTGAATGCGTGAACATGCTTTTGCTGCTGCGCCAAAAAAACGATATGTATGCTACGCTCGACGCGGCATACATCGACCTTAAAACAGGTTCTGCTCAATTTGTAAAATTCGGTGCGCCGCCAAGCTATATATTGCGCGACGGGAAGGTAATCACCGTGTATGCCGAAGCAATACCCATGGGCGTTATGAAGGAGGCGCACGCAGCTATTCAAAGTGCCGCACTCAAACATGGTGATGCACTTGTTTTGATGACTGACGGTGCGTTTGATGCGCTCGGCACAGACCTTTTTGCGTCGCTTTTGGAGCACGTGTATGCGGCCAACACTGCCGATGACGCTGCAAATGCATTGTTAAAATGTGCGCGCGAGAAAAGCGGTGCGGACGATATGACGATACTGGTTGCACGGATCGTATGACGCTTCGCTTTCGCGGTCATGTCTTGCGAGCCATGCCCGCGAGGAAGGGTTTTACACATCCGCCTCTCGCGTCTGCAGACGCTCCCGGGCGGCGGATGTGATAGGAACGAAAACCTACGGTTTTCATCCGTTTTGACACGCGAGGCCACGCGAGGCCCACAGGCCGAGGCTTTACGGCGTAACCCACCGAAAAGCTCAGGCTCCGCCTGACGGAGGGCCGAGGCCCGAAGGGCTCCGGAGGGTAGTATTGGGTAGCTAGAAATTTGTTTATTGAAATTTGGTCACTTTGTCACAATTCAGTTCTTCAAAGCGTGCGAGCCTGATGATATAATACTGGTATCAAGAGGAAGGGCTCTCGTACATGAAGAATATCTGCGTGTTTGGCGCGTCGAGCAGCCGTATCGACCAAAAGTATATCGACTGCGCTGCCGAGCTTGGTCGTCTCTTGGCCGAAAACGGTTTTGGTCTTGTGTTTGGCGGTGGGCGCGTAGGTCTGATGGGCGCGGTCGCACAAAGCGTACATATGAACGGTGGTCATATAACCGGTGTGATCCCCGAAAAACTAAACCAACCCGGCATTGCCTACGAGAGCTGCGATGAGCTGATTGTCACCGCCACCATGCACGAGCGAAAGGCTACTATGGAGCAAAGGAGCGATGGCTTTGTTGTTCTGCCCGGTGGTTACGGCACGCTCGAGGAGCTTCTAGAGGTGCTCACGCTCATACAGCTTGGGTATTTGAGTGCGCCGGTCGTGCTGTTAAACCTTGACGGCTATTATGACGCGTTGATGGAACAGCTTAAGGTCTGCGTGGACGCGCGCTTCACCCACCCCGCCTACCTCGGGGTATTTTGCAGCGCCGCAACCGCGAGTGAAGCGGTCAAAAAACTCTTAAGCTATAAGCCCCCAGACCTTCCCGACAAAATGGAGGATGCATTAAAACGACATGAATGAAAAAATAAATAGTTGCATTATGGTTTGCGTTACGGGGCAAAAAAGTTGCGATAGGCTTATCAACCGAGGGATCGAGCGTAGCCTTAACACGATTCCTATACACGTTGTGCATTGCGTCGAGACCGGGCGCAATTTTTTAGGCTCTCCCTATGAGGCGGACGCCATCGAGTACCTTTTCACCGCCGCGCAGGTAGCGGGTGCTGAGCTAAACCTCCTTCGCGCGGACGACGTGGACGATGCCCTCGTAGGTTACGCCAAGGATAACGGTGTGACACTTATCGTAATGGGTGCTGCTTCAGAGCGCAAACGCAATACTGGCGACGACATCACGATGCGATTGCAAAGAAGGCTCCCGGATGTAGAATTTGATATAGTGGATGGCCCGCAGGAGTAACAAAGCAATTATAACGTTCATTAATTGAAACAACATCGCTTAGGCGGTGTTGTTTCGCTTTTTCGCTTCCTCAAATGTTTTTTCTTTTTGCCGCAATATGATATAATTTAAAAAAGGCAATACTTGAGGCAAAAGGAAAATATTCCAACGGAGGTAGCGCAATGGAGCTTAAGGTACGCAAGGACATGAACCCTCAATACATGTGGGATTTCTCCCATATATTCCCGAATAAGCAGGCATGGGAGGCCGCCTATCAGGTCGTTTGGGCGGATATTGACACGCTCACAGCGCTTGAAGGCACGCTCGGTGCAAGTGCGCAAAGCCTTAAAAATGCGCTTGATCAGGTTTTTGCCGTGTCGGAAAAGGCGGAGCTTACGTATCTTTATGCTTTCCTTCATAAAAGCGGCGACAACGGCGATGCGGAGTACCAGGCCATGGAGGATCGTTGCATTCGCCTTGTAACCAAGCTTGAAACAGCGCTTGCATTTTTAACGCCGGAGCTTCTCTCTATCCCCGAGGCAACGCTTCATGCATTTATGGCCGACGAGAGCCTTAAGACCTACCGCCATTATGTGGAAGATACCACCCGTGCCCGCGCGCATACGCTCGATACCGGGCGCGAAAGGATGCTCGCCATGCTGGGTGAAGCCGCGCAGGCACCTTCCAATGCTTTTTCCATGCTTGAAAGTGTAGATATGACTTTCCCCGCCATTACGGACGAAAAGGGAGAAAAAGTAACGCTTACACACGGCAACTTCAGCGTGTTTCGCGAAAGCTCGGACCGCCGTGTCCGCAAGGAGGCATTTGAGACATACTTTAATGAGTTCCGCCGCTACCTCAATACATTTACCGCCACGTATGCGGGCAGTGTGAAGTTCGACCAGTATTTTGCCGATGTAAGAAATTACCCGAGCGCTTGCGAGGCGGCACTCTTTAAGAGCAATGTGCCTATAAGCGTGTACGACAGCCTCGTTAATGCGGTGCATGAGAGCCTGCCCACCATGCGCTCCTATCTCGATCTTCGTAAGCGTGCCTTAAAGGTAGACGAGCTCCATCTTTACGATCTTTACTGCCCGATGGTTGACGACGTGGAGTTTAAAATCCCATTTGCTCAGAGTAAGGCTATTATCCTTGAGGCATTGGCACCGCTCGGCGCCGATTACCGTAAGCTCTTAGAAAGGGCATACGAAGAAAGTTGGATGGACGTATACGAAAACAAGGGTAAGACCACCGGTGCGTTTTCCTGCGGCGTGTACGGCGTGCATCCCTATGTGCTGTTAAACTACACCGATACGCTCGACGATGTATTTACCGTAGCGCATGAGCTCGGCCACGCCATGCACTCGTATTACTCAAGCGATGTGCAGGACTATGTAAACCACGACTATACAATACTCGTTGCGGAGGTCGCCTCCACGGTAAACGAGGTGCTTCTGCTTAAGCATCTTTTAAAGAAGGAAACGGACAAAAAGCGCAAAGCGTACATCTTAAACCATTTCCTTGAAGGCTTCCGCACCACGGTGTTTCGCCAGGTGCTGTTTGCGGAGTTTGAGCGCCGCGCGCACGATATGGCGCAAGCGGGCGAGCCGCTCACGGGCGAAGCGCTTAACAAGCTCTACCGCGATCTTAACGGCCTTTACTACGAAGGTGCCGTAAACGACGAATACGCGGATGTGGAATGGGCGCGCATTCCGCATTTCTACAACGCCTTCTATGTGTACCAGTACGCTACGGGATTTTCGAGCGCTGTGAATATCGCAAGCCGCATTCTTGAAACGGGGGACGCAAGCGACTACCTAAAGTTCCTGTCTACGGGCGGCAGCGATTATCCGCTCGAGGAACTTAAGATTGCGGGTGTAGATCTCACAAAGCCCGATGCCGTAAAAAAGGCGATGAGCGTATTTAAGGAAACCGTCGACGAACTTTCTAAACTACTGTAAGGAGGCATTTATGCCGGATATTGATAAAAGCGCCATGCGCGCATATGTGCTCGACAAGTTCATAAAAGAAGGCGATTTTGAATTCTTGAAGAGCGGCGAGTTAAATGAAATGGTGGACGCCATGATCGAGCTCGACACAGCGTATATGGACTCTCTCACGGAGGACGCCATGTACGAAGACGACGACGCCTACGAGAAGCTCTTTACCGCCATGCAGGCGCGCTACCCGCAGTACAAGATGTACTGCATGCGCCTTGCGGAGGACTATCTCGATTTTGCCGAGGAGTATCTTGTGAGCGTTGGCGCAATCGAATGGGAATAGATAAGAGGTATAGAAGCATGCGCATTAAAAATATCACGGAACCATCCCGCTTTTTTGATGCGGTGAATGCATGCAAGGGTTCGGTGGAGCTTTTGACAGGCGAGGGAGACAGGCTCAACTTAAAGTCTACCCTATGCCGCTACATAGCCCTCACGCAGATGTTTCGGGAGGAACGCGTGTCGGAGGTGGAGCTTTCGCTAAGTGACGAGAGGGACATGGAAACCCTGAAGGAATTCCTGGTGACAAAGTAAACGCATAAAGTGTACAAATAAACGGCTCCGCCTCAATTGAGGCGGAGCCGTTATATGTTTTCTTATTTGGCGACCGTCAGCGTGATAATCCTGTCCATGCCGAGGCTTTCTTTGGTTAAGTGAGCTTCCGGCTGCCGAAGCCTGTGAATGGAACAGTTTTGCGCGGCATTTAAAAATGGCAGAACACCTTTTATCACTTCACCAAGGCGGGGGCTTGTGTCTTCGGTTTTGTAATGCATAGGGATCACTACTTTGGGCTTAATCAAATTGCATAGCTCGAGTGCGCCTTTGTGGTCGATGGTATAATACCCGCCTACGGGTACGAGAAGCACGTCGATTTCCCCCAGTTTTTTGAGCGTTTCCGCATCCGGCATAGTACCTATGTCGCCTGCATGCAACACGCGAATATCGTCAAGCTCAACCACGTACAGCATGTTCGCACCGCGCTTTTTACCCTGCACTTCATCGTGCCACCACGGTACGCCGATTAAGGTAACGTCATCAAGCTCATGTATGCCTGCTTCGGTCACGCGGATAGGATCGCCTTGAGCAAGCGCAAAATTGCTATGGTCGCTATGGTCATGGCTTGAAACCACAATATCTGCCTTCATGGGCAGTATGTGATAGCCGGTAGAGGCGTCGGGCGGATCCATCAAAATGCGTACGCCGGAGCTGCCTGTCAGCAAAAAACAAGAGTGACCGTACCATTTGATCTCCATGAATAGACCTCCTTAATAGGATAATTGCCGTATCAGCCATTGAGCGCGTGAAGCCCTCTAGATAAGCAGTGCGCTGCGCATGCACCGGCTCCCCAGCTTTTTTTATAAAGCGCCATGCGCTCGCGAAGGGGGATATCCGCTCCGAAGCCGAGCGCGTGCTCTGCGGCAAGCATTAATCGAATTTTCAACGTCTTTTTATCGTTTAGCTTATCCAATACCCCAAGCGCGCTCCAAACCATAGGACGTGCTTCTTTGGGACAACCGTCCCCGCTTTTTTTTGCCAGCATCAGCGTGCGAGAAAGCGCGTATTCGGCGCGGCTCTCTATATGCTCGGGCAGTATAGGAAGCGGGAGCCCCTTGTTTACTTGGCGTACCGCAGCATCGAAAAACGCATCGGTCAGCGAAAAGCAAAGCCTGCCATCGCATTCAAAAACGCGCTCCACAAGTTTTACGCCGTAAAGCGTTTGCACGTGCTCGCGATTGAATGCCTGCAGTCGTAGGGCAAGAAATTCTGCGGGAATATTGTATGCGAGAGGGAGTGCGGTCGAAGCTTCGCTTGCGGCCGCCGCGCAGAAGATGTCTTTCGGAGCCGCCTCAAGCTGCGCGCCGTCATTTAATAACGCGCATAACGCCTCTTTCACCAAAGCGTATGTATTTTGCAAAAATATTATTCCTCTTTGCGCGGATTTACATTAGAGTAATAGGTTTTAGCTTCTTTGTCAAAGAAAATCATGATATATTCTTCACAAATACAAATGTCGACAAGCTTTACCAAATTTCGCGGTGTATTCGTGCCTCGTTATAGAGCGCGTTTTCTGCTTTAACTTCTGCGCTTACACCGATGGCGATCAGCGCCATCGGTCGGATGTGCTCGGGCAAGGAAAAAGCTTCCGCAATGGCGCGATAAAAGCCCGTTCCCTGTCTTACACCGCACCAGCAGCCGCCTAAATTTAGGGACGTTATGGCGATAAGCATATTCTCAGCGGCCGCGCCGCAGTCGGCAAGAAGCCATTCGGGTATACCCTGCACCACTCTGTCACCGCATATCACAACGGCGGCTGAAGCACTTTTAAGCATGTTCACATAGGGGCTATAGTCCGTGAGCCAATGCATTTTATCGCGATTGCGCAATACGACAAAGTGGAGCGGGCGTTTATTGCTCGCCGAAGGTGCATTAAAGCCTGCATTTAAAATGGCGTTGAGCGCATCATCGTCGATTTGCTCGCCCGTAAACGCGCGTATACTGCGCCGCGCGGCAATGGTTTTAAGCGTATCGTTTTGTATAATAAGAGCAGGTGTACGTTTTTTTGGTGCCTCGGGTTCACGGGGATCGATCTTTAAGCAGATGTTTCGCGCTTCGCCTGTAATGCCGAGCTTTTTTAAAAGAGCGGCGTTAAAAAGCACACAAAAGCTTCCGCCACCTCGTGCGAGAAGCTTCGTTTGAAAGCTTACTTTATTTATTTCACATTGCGCGTAAATGCTGCCCTT
>JAEWZS010000125.1 GCA_023458355.1 Bacillota bacterium | reverse complement strand
TCTCTGCGCCGTAAGCAGCCGCAAGCGCACCTACGCCGATTACTGCGAGTACTCCGAAGATGATCGAAAATATACCGCCGATTATCATGAGAATACCCGCTACCTTGAGAAACCCGTTGCTCTTTTCCATTTCCATTTTCCTCCCAAGCTTTTTTACAGCGTTATTGCCTATCGCTGCCACAATAAAAGCATAGCGGATTTTTGTCGTCAAAACCGTTTTCTGCACGAACGGTAGTTCTTTTTGTTGTAAACGGTAATAGCATAGATAGAACCACAAGGGCAGGCTATGGTACAATACTTATGGATATTTATGGAGTAATGGAGAAGCGAATATGCGCATTGCGGTATGTGATGATAATATACAAGAACTTGAAAGACTCTCTAAACTACTAGACGCCTATAAACAAAAAACAAAGGCAAGCTTTACCTATGAGATCTTTTCAGATGGTATTTCTCTTCTTGATTCTGTGCGCAAGGGCGGCTTTGATTCTCTGCTTTTAGATGTGATGATGCCTCTTATCAACGGTCTGCAAATTGCACACGAGGTAAGAACGTTCGACGATAACATAGCCATTGTATTTTTGACATCATCACCGGAATTCGCTGTGGAGAGCTATTCGGTAGAGGCGTTTTCGTACCTTTTAAAACCCGCTAAAGCGGATAATCTATTTCCGATATTGGATAAACTGCTCCTTGCCGCGCAAAAACCTACGGAAGGCTTACATATAAAGTTTCAAAATGGATTCGCCAATCTTTTGTTTTCGCGGCTCGCCTATATAGAGGTCATAAATAGGACCCTGTGTTTTCATTTGACGGATGGCAGCGTAAGGGAACTGGTCGCACCGCTTTCGGATTATGAGGAAGCACTTTTGCAAAGGCCGGAATTTATCCGTGTACACCGCTCGTTTATTGTGAACCTTTTTCAAGTTCAGGAACTGCGCACAACCGATATTTTGACTTACTCGGGCAGTGTGGTGCCAATTTCCCGCAGGCTTTACACACAGGTTCGCAAAGCATATATGGACCAATTGTTTACGGAAAAAGGGGTGGTATGATGGAGCTTGTTTTAGGCCTTCTGAATTATGGGTTTGTTTTACTATATGGCATATTGCTTACAGTGGGTTTTTCAGGCGGCTGCACCTCAAAAAAAGAACACCGCATGGTTGCGGTGCTAAGCATTTTCATTTTGGCGGTACAAATTGTAAGCTATGCCCTTTGGGGGTTAGAATATACAAAAAAACTCTATCCGCTGATTGCACATCTCCCGCTTTTCCTTATGCTGGTATTGCTCTTCAAGCGACGCTTGGGCGTAGCGCTTGTCAGCGTTTTGACAGCATATTTTTGTTGTCAGCTGCCCCGCTTTATCGGCACGTTCACGCTCTATCTGTTTAAAACAAAGCTTGCATATCAGACCGGGTATATGATCTCAATTATTCCGCTGTATTTCCTTTTGCAGCGGTATTTTACCATGCCCGCTTATCGCGCGATGACCTACTCCAAGCGGTCGCTTTATATATTCGGCGGCCTGCCTTTGTTTTACTACCTGTTTGACTATGCCACTACGGTTTATACGAGCGCTTTATATACCGGTGTGCAAATGATAGCTGAATTCCTTCCGGCAGCCATGGCTCTTTTTTATGTGGCGTTTGTCACGATCTACCACAGGGAAGTGCAGCAGCGTAACCGTTTAGAAATGGATAACGCAATGCTGATAGCACAATCGGAACGGGCCAAAAACGAAATCTTCGCTTTACAGCAGGTGCAGCAGCAGACCTCGATTTATCGCCACGATATGCGCCACCATCTGTCTTTGCTCAAAGGTTACCTTGAAGCCGGAGAGCTTACTAAGGCAGACGAATACATTCGGCAGGCACAGGCCGATATCGACAAGATCGTACCGATGCAGTATAGCGAGAACAATGCCGTAAATTTAATTTTATCATCCTTTTTTACCAAAGCAGCGCAGCAGGGCATAACGCTAAACGCAAAAGCTAACATCCCTGCCGCTTTGCCGCTATCGGATACAGAGCTGTGCGCACTGCTTTCAAACGGCTTGGAGAATGCTGTTCACGCCGCTTCGCAGATGGGCGAGGATGCGCAGCCGATGGTGCGCTTCAACTGCCAACCCCACAAGGATAAACTTCTCATCTATATCAGCAACCCTTACCGCGGAACCGTCTCTATGCAAAACGGACTACCGGTAAGCACTCGCCTCGGCCATGGCTTTGGCATTAAAAGCATTAAGCTGATTGTTGAAAAGTACGCGGGTTACTGCTCTTTTGAGGCACAAGACGGGTTATTTACATTAAAAGTGGTACTTCCGCTTGGGGAAAATATCGAATAACTTCATTGCGGTTAACAATATTGCACTTCAAATAGCCGAGTGTGATTTAAGCAGCAATTAGGCAAAATACCGCCTTAGCTTGAGCCCATCCCTAAAATCGAAGAAACGCTCAAAGCTTCGGCTGAAAAAGCCTATGATTGTTCCGTTTACCAGTGCGCAGAAAATCGTGCCGAGTTTCACACCCTCGAAGTGCCATAATTCAAAAAATGCAAATGACAGGAGCACAGCTACTAGGCAGCTCACGCAGTCATATAGCGTTTTTACATGAACAATGTTGAACCCTAATTTAACTGAAATCTCCTTAACCGCAAGTTCATACACCTCCGGTGCTATATAGGTGTGAAACAAAAGCGATACGCCAACTGCGCAAACGAGCATTCCCGACAAGTACAGCACGAGGCGTATGAGGATTGTTGTATCCGCCCCAATCAAAGCAACCAAGCCCATGCAGCCGTCAAGTGTGAATCCGTATATGACCGCTGTTACAAAGGAGAATAGGTAAGATACCCTGAATCTGCGAAGTGTAAAACACAACATGAGCAGAAGGAATGCCTGCAACATATATTCCGCCATGCCAAAGGTCACAAAAGGGAACACCTGGTTTAGCTTTAGATATAGTAGGTACGCCGGTGCCACCACCATCGATACGCCGAAATCGGCTTTTTCCATGAAAGCGGTGCCGAGTGCGAGGGCGATGATGCCAACCGGATATGCCGCTTCCGTATAAAACACTCTTTTCTTCATAAACCCCCAAAGAAGAAACTTTCGAAGTTCCCCATAAAAAAGCCTTACCGATTTGGATACAGAAACCGGTAAAGCTATGCTTTTTATAACATACTGTGCGTTGTAATACAAGCGTCTGAACAGAACACAAAAACGGCTTCCCCGCCATTCGCCGGCGAGTCGTTGTTGCCGACTACGATGAATTCCGCCGGGTTAAACATAATGCGAGGCCAAACTATTCGCCAAATTTAAATTTGGACATGATGGTAATTTGGTAAATATATGATAAAATATTTAAATATTACTCTTATTTATGTTAAAACATTTAAGTATTAACCTTGGAGGTTCCGAATGAAAAAAATCTTGAGTCCACTGTTGGCTTTCTTAATACTGTTCTCGCTTACGGCTTGCGTGACACAACCAATTGAGCCGGCGCAAACGGCAACACCCACGCCCTCGACAACGGTTTCCGATGTATCCGCGAGCCCTACGCCAAAGTATGACGATCCGGAGCTTGCGCGCGCCGTATCATTAGGCATCGGCACATACGCAGAGGAGCACACCATTACTTATAAAGATTTCTTTTCAATGCTCGACCACGTGGTCGAGCTGGCAAACCCCACCGCGCTGGCCAGCTGGTCAAATCAGTTTCCGACTGCACGCGGAACAGAGAATGAAATGACACGGCAGGACGGTATGCTCGCAATATTTTATGCCTCACAAGCCGCGGGTGGCGAATATTGCAAGACAAATGTCGACTGGACGACTTTAAATAACCGCATGGGCGAATCCGCGTGGGATGGTTTTAGTTGGAATTATCCGCTCTTTCCCGGATGGGATCAACCGACAAAGCTCGATAACGACGAGTGGGACACCGCTATGGTTGCCGCCTATTTTTATTCTATGGGCAAAGCCTCTATGTACAGCAACCAACTGCTATTTGAATATGATTATGAAAAAAACTCTTTGCGCCCGTCCGAGCCTTTTTTGTACAGCGAAGCGTTGTGCGCAGCACTTCGTCTGCATGATTCCGGTCTATTGGCTACCGACCGTGTTCAGACCGATGAGGACGTGGCCATCTTACACTCGGCAGATGAGCGCAGGGAACAGATTTTACATTCATCCACCGATGTCAATGTGACCGGTACGTCTTATTACGTCTCCAATTCAGGGAATGACAGCAACGACGGCAAATCACCCGAGACCGCCTGGGCAACGATAGACAAAGTGAATAATACCGGCTTCAAATCCGGCGACGGCGTGTTTTTTGAGCGTGGGGGCGTATTCCGTGGCAAGCTCTGGCCGAAATCGGATCTTACATATTCTGCCTATGGCGAAGGTCCGAAGCCATGCATCTACGGGTCGCCGGAAAATGGCGCCGATCCTTCCAAATGGGAGTTGCTCGAGGGAGCGGATAACATCTGGGTGTTTTACAAGGACATGTACGACATCGGCGGTATCGTCTTTGACGACGGAGCAAGCTGGGCAACCCGCAAGACCGCGCTTTGGGACGGAACGCAGTATGTGGACGTGGTCGATCATACGACCTCAATCGACATCCGCTCGCTGGACGACCGCACTTTCTTCAGCCTGCCAGACTATACCGGGTATTCGTCGGAAGAAGCTATGTTGGAACTCGGCAAAACGAGCAAGCTCTATCTGCGCTGCGATGATGGAAACCCAGGTGAGGTTTACAACTCAATCGAGTTTAATACTGCAAGCCTGTCGAATGTTCAGGGAACCGCAGTACTCCAAACGGGCAACAACGTAGTCATTGATAACCTTTGCCTTATGTATTCCGCAGGCGGCATAAGTGTGGCAAGCGGGTGCGTTGTGCAAAACTGTGAGGTCGCATGGATCGGCGGCGCAATTACAGGATTCAGCGGCTCGGGCTTAGGCGCAGATCAGACCGCAGTCATCCGCGTTGGCGACGGCATACTCATCGCGCAAGGAGAAGATTCTGCTGTACGCAACAATTATGTGCACCACACTTATGATTTTGGTATTACAACGGAAACCGGTGCGTGGCAGGAGGATAAAGATCGATATTCGTTTAACGCCACATTTGAGGGCAATCTTGTGGAGCGCTGTTCAGGCGGGCTCCTTGTCGGCGACTGGGATGCGATGCAGAAAAACCGTGATTCTGCACTGATTTTCGACCAAATCGCTATCAAGGATAACTATTGTCTTTACATGGGCTATGGCTGGTCGCACCTTACACCGGACTATGACTGGGGCGTTGCGGGCTTACCGAATAACGGCAATGCTTCGCTCGTACTTGCGTTTCCACCTGCGGCGGGGCAAAATATCTCGGTTGAAAACAATGTGTTCTATCTGTCACGCTATTCACTCATCGGCGAACGATGTGGCGGAAATGCACAGGATTATACTGTGTATCCGGCCAGCTTCTCTGGAAACACATATTTGCAGAACAATCTCGGTCTGCTGATGGATGTGCCAAATGGCGATTGCATTGTAAATGTATTCTATAGCCTCGATGCAAAGGAGCAGATTGCGCAGTTGCTCGGCGATACAGCTGCTATCATTTCCGCACCGCAAATGCCATATTAGGTTTGAAGATAAGTGTTGTATAGAATAAAAAATATACGCGATATAAAAACAACCGAAACCACGGTTGTTTTTTATCGCACCCCTGCCGGACTCGAACCGGCTCCATATCCGGGGCAAAACATGATCGCGTAATAGAAAGTTTATCTCAAATACCAGCTTCTCGGCTCAGGCTGTTAACACATATCAACCCCATTTTACGCCTGTATCGTATATAGCGG
>JAEWZS010000124.1 GCA_023458355.1 Bacillota bacterium | reverse complement strand
ACAGGGGACATTACGCTCATCGCAAGCGACACAAACCTGCCCGCTAATAGCCGTATACCCGTAGGTATGATTGTGAATACAGATGCCGAAAGGGGTGGCCCAAGATGCTGAACAGTGCTTTTGGTCTGATTTATACCGGCGAGTCCAACATGCTTTTGAGAGAGCTTACCTACTCGCGCTCCATCGGGGCTGTTCCTTTTGCGGGCCGCTATCGCTGCATCGACTTTATTTTAAGTAACCTTGTAAATTCAGGCGTTACCAATGTAGGCGTAATTGCGCAAAAAAACTACCACTCGCTTATGGACCATCTAGGGCCGGGCAAGGAATGGGATCTTAACCGCAAACGCGACGGGCTTTTTATCCTGCCGCCGTTTGTCACGCGCGAAAACACGGGTATCTACCGCGGCACGGTGGACGCAATTCGCTCGGTGATGGGTTATGTCCGTCGCAGCACCCAACGCTATGTAATCCTCACGGGCAGCCATACCGTGTTTAATACAACTTTTAGTGAAATGATTGCAAGGCATATCGATACGGGTGCCGACATCACCGTCATGTGCAGCCGCGAAGACGAGAGCACCACAGCGGAGGGCTACGAAGATTTAAGGCTAACGATGGATGATTTGGGCCGCGTCAGCGATCTTGAGATCAATCCCTTCCACCCCAAAACGCCCTACAGCTCCTGCGACGTGTATCTCATGGAAAAAACGCTTCTCGAGTATCTTATTGAAGAGGCGGCGGCGCATGCAAATACCGACTTTACCCGCGACGTGCTCGTGAAAAAGATCAGCACGCTCAAGATGTTCGGTTGGGTCTATGAAGGCCACGTGGCGCGGATGAATTCATTAGGTGCGTACTTTGCACATAATATGGAGGTATTAAAACAGGAAGTGCGTGACGATCTGTTTAACAGCGCACATCCCATCTATACCAAAATAAAGGATGAGGTGCCTGCCGTATACGGTTCCGCCGCTAACGTGAAGAACTCCCTTGTAGCGGATGGCTGCATCATCGAAGGTGAAGTGGAAAACTCTGTGTTGTTTCGCGGTGTGCAGGTGGCCGAAGGTGCGAAAATTCATAACTGCATCATCATGCAGGGCTGCGAGGTGCAGGAAGGCTGCGAGCTAGACCATGTGGTGTTCGACAAAGGCGTTACCGTTAGGCGAGGCAGAAGGCTTTTCGGTTACGACAGCTTCCCCGTTATCATCAGAAAGGGCAGTATCGTATGAAGATATTGTTTGCGGCATCCGAATGCGTTCCGTTTGTCAAAACGGGCGGCCTTGCCGACGTAATCGGGGCGCTTCCGCAAGAACTTATAAGGCTTGGTCACGACGTGCGCGTGATATTGCCCAAATACGCGGTCATGGGCAACGAGTATACGTCTGAACTGACCCATGTATGCGATTTTACCGTGCCGTTGGGGTGGCGAAGCCAGTACTGTGGTATTGAAACGCTCCTACATAAAAATGTGCGGTTTTACTTCGTTGATAATGAGTTTTACTTCGGGCGCTCGTATATATACGGAAGCTTTAATAACGACGAGGCGGAGCGATTTGCTTTCTTTTCTAAGGTAATCTTAGAAGCAATGCCACATATCGGCTTTTTCCCCGACGTCTTACATGTAAACGATTGGCAGACGGGTCTTTGCCCGGCTCTCATGAAGCTTAAATACATGATGCTCCCGGATTACCGCGGGGTAAAAACGGTAATGACCATTCACAACCTCTGCTTTCAAGGTACGTTTGCTTGGGATTTCGTGGATGAACTTTTAAGCTTGGGCAGTGAAAATTTCACTTCCGACAAACTTGAGTACCACGGCAGTATCAGCTTTTTGAAGGCAGGCCTCGTATATGCAGATGCCGTCACGACCGTAAGTCCCACTTATGCGGAAGAGATACAAACGGAAACATACGGATGTGGGCTTGAAGGACTGTTGAGGTCACGCAGCAATGTCCTTACGGGGATTTTAAACGGCATCGATAAAAAAGAATACAATCCCGAGCGCGATGATTCGCTTGCAGCGTCGTTTAGTTATAAGGATTTAAGCGGAAAGCTTCTTTGTAAGGCGGCGCTCCAGCGTGAGATGGAATTAGACATCGATCTTTCCGTGCCTATTGTAGCTATCGTCGCACGGCTTGCGAGCCAAAAGGGTATCGACCTTGTGGAGCGCGTGCTTACGGAGATGATGGAAAAAAACATACAGCTTTGCGTGCTCGGCCGCGGCGAGACGCGCTATGAGCAGCTCTTTTCATGGGCAGCGTGGCGTTATCCCGGAAAGGTAAGCGCGCGTTACGTGCTCGACCAAGCTTTAGCAAAGCGCATTTATGCAGGCGCTGACATGTTTTTAATGCCTTCGGAGTTTGAGCCGTGCGGGCTTTCGCAGCTCATAGCCATGCGCTACGGTACACTACCGATCGTGCGTGAAACGGGCGGACTCAAGGATACCGTAAAGCCCTACAATAAGTATACGGACGAGGGAACGGGATTCAGCTTCGCAAACTACAACGCCCATGAAATGCTCTTTACCGTGGAGCGTGCAGCGAAGCTTTATCGCGAGGACCATGCGGCATGGGAGCGCATGATGGTGCGTGCCATGCGCAAAAACTTCTCGTGGGATTCTTCAGCCAAGCGCTATCAGAAGCTTTATGAAAGCATAAACCCTGCCTCCGCCCCCGCTCTCGAGCCTAACCCTACTTACGGGCCTCGTGTAGGGCGCACCAAAAAGCCAACAGCTTCGAAGGATATAGAATAGAGCCATGGAATGGAAGATTATAGAAAAAAACGGTATACAGGCAGTGGTCGTACTTAGCGAAGGACCGCTTCTTTCAGACGTCCAAAGCGCTCTTGATCTTATTGCCACCGCCTCCTATGAGGCGGATGCGAACAGAATTGCATTTTCTAAGGAGCAAGTTCATCCGGACTTCTTTCGTCTTGGCACGGGGCTTGCGGGAGATGTATTGCAAAAATTCATTAACTACGACGTAAAAGCCGCATTTTACGGAGATTTTGATGCGCTGACAGATAAAAGCGAGCCTTTCCGCGCGTTTGTTAAGGAAAGCAATGCCGGAAACTGCATCTTTTTTGTAAAAAGCGAGGATGATGCGGTGGAGAGGTTACTGACAGCACGGTAGGGTGTAAGGCGGCAGTATGAAAATATACGGGAGATGAAATCATCCCGTCAGGAAATAAACGGCGATATGCCATCTTTAAGCATATCGCCGTTTGTTGTTACGTCCAACAATATCAGGCAGGTGCGAAAAATACGTTTTTCTCTCGCTAAATTATGACTCGGGGAGAGAAGTAATATTATTTAGTACTTTCCATACTCAGTTTCTGGCAATGCGTGCTTCTCAGGAGCATCTCCATTTTTCTTACGGACAGGCTGCTTTTCTGAAACGCTTATTTTTTCCGTATTGCTTTCCGATCGCAGTTGAAAGCGGCTCACCATCATCTTTAAAAGTTCTGCCTGGCTTGAAAGTTCCTCAGATGCTGCTGCAGCTTCCTCTGCCGTTGCAGAATTCGTTTGCACCACCTGTGACATCTGCTCAATTCCCCTGTTTACCTCGCTGATTGCAGGCGCCTGATGGTTGGATGCAGCTGCGATTTCAGATACGAGCACAACGGCTTTTTCCACGCTTTGAACGATAT
>JAEWZS010000123.1 GCA_023458355.1 Bacillota bacterium | reverse complement strand
GCATATATCATCTACCAATCACGCGCGCCGAACCGCAAAGATGCAATCGTATTATATTGGATTCAGCTGTTTGTTAATTTCCTATGGCCAATCATATTTTTCCGTTTTGCGTGGTATTGGTTAGCCGTTGTGGGTATTCTTATGCTGGATGTTTTGGTATTCGTGGCTATGCTTTGGTTTTACAAAATTAAAAAAGCTGCGGGATACCTGATGCTACCATATTTGCTTTGGATCTTCTTTGCCACATATTTGAATATAGGAATCGCAGTGTTGAACTAATAGAGAAAACGTTTTCTATTTAGGTGCTTTTGCAGTGTACTCCATATGCATCACCGGCGGCCATGCACGTAAGCATGGCCGCTTTTTGTAAACGACAAGGACGCTTTTTCGCGCAAATGTGATTGCATATGGTATAATTTATAGAATGTAACTTTGAGGAGGTGAGCCGTCTGTACGCGCGTGTCATTGTGGATATCGCCCACTCCAATGTGGACAGGCTGTTCACCTATTTTGTGCCGGAGGAAATTTCCGTTGAACCCGGGCGGCGTGTGCTCGTGCCGTTTGGGGCGGGTAATAAGCGCGTGGAGGGCTTTGTACTGGAGCTTACGGAAACGCTCGAGGACACGGGACTGCACGTTAAAAACATCCTAAAAACACTTGAACCCTATAGCGTTGTTACAGAGGAACAGCTTGAGCTCGCCGCATGGATGAAAGCCAGTTACCATTGCCTTTTGGTAGACGCATTAAGGCTTATGATCCCCGCGCAGCTTCGCGGCGGTGGGATTAAGGAAAAGAAAATACGCACGCTCGCGATACCTAATGGGCTGGACCGCGAGAAGGCTCGCACGTCGCTGATGAAAGCGGATGGCACGCCAAAGGCACCCAAACAGCTGGAAGTGTTTGAGCTTTTATGCCGTGTCAATTCCTTTATGAGCGCGGCGGATATCATTGCGTTTGTACCTAACTCCTCCGCGGCCATCCGTGCATTATGCGAAAAAGGCTTCCTGCAGGAAGATGGGCATGTGGTTTTCAGAAGCCCATTTGAAGGTAAGCGTATCGTGCCCGATGAGGAGCTTCCGTTAACTTTCGCGCAACAAAATGCGTATGAAAGCATTGCATTAAGCCTTGAACAAGGAGATAAAACATTTTTGCTGCACGGTGTTACCGGCAGCGGCAAAACCGAGGTATATATGCACGCCGTGAAGCGTGTAATCGGCATGGGCGGGACAGCCATTGTGCTGGTACCTGAGATTGCGCTTACACCGCAGGCAATGGAACGCTTCCGTTCGCGCTTTGGCGAGCGCGTTGCGCTTTTGCATTCGCGGTTGAGTGCAGGCGAGCGTTTCGACGAGTGGCGGCGCATACGTTTGGGCAAGGTGGACGTGGTCGTGGGTGCTAGAAGCGCTGTTTTTGCGCCTCTTCAAAACATAAAGCTGATTGTGGTCGACGAGGAGCATGAGCCTTCTTACCAGTCGGAGTCCGTGCCGCGCTATAATGCCATAGAGGTAGCCGCAAAACGCTGTAAACTTCAGGGGGCGGCACTTGTATTGGGAAGTGCAACGCCGAGCATGCATAGCTATCACCGAGCAAACAACGGGCGGTATACGCTATTAAAGCTCAATGAACGCGTGAACGAGCTCCCTATGCCTAAGGTTGATATCGTGGATATGCGCACGGAGTTTTTAAACGGCAACAACAGCATTTTGAGCGCACTTTTGCATGCGCGTCTTAAAGAATGCTTTGAAGCAGGCGAGCAGGCCATACTTTTTATGAACCGCAGGGGCTATTCTACGTTTGTTTCCTGCAGAAGCTGCGGGTATGTGGTGAAGTGTGTCGACTGTGATGTTTCGATGACCTATCATAAGGCAGACGGGCTTTTAAAATGCCATTACTGCGCCAAAACCTCGCGTGTGCCGAAAAGCTGCCCGGAATGTGGGAAACCATATATCAAGTATTTTGGCATAGGTACTGAGCAGGTGGAGGAGCAAATACGAAAGTATTTCCCGGGCGTTAAAACGCTCCGCATGGATACCGATACCACGCGTACGAAAAATGCACATTATGAGCTTCTGAACCGCTTTGAGCGCGGTGAAGCGCAAGCGCTCATCGGCACGCAGATGGTCGCAAAGGGCTTAGACATGCCAAATGTAACCGCCGTTGGCGTGATCGCGGCGGATGCTACGCTACACATGCCGGATTTTCGAAGCTGCGAAAGAACATTCCAGCTTGTTACGCAGGTAGCCGGGCGCGCAGGCCGCGCACAGAAACCGGGTACCGTTGTTATACAAACCTATACCCCCGATCATCCTGCGATTCAACTTGCCGCACGGCACGATTACGAGTCGTTTTACCAGTATGAGATTGCCGCGCGGCGCGCTTCCATGTTCCCACCGTTCTCGGTGTTTTTGCGTGCGCTGTTCACGGGAGAGGATGAACGCAAGCCCCGCGAAGCATGCGACGCCTTTGCTTTAGGTGCGCAAGAAGCAATATTAAACGCTTACAGGTCGCAGGGAGCCAACGAGAAGGAGCTTTTGCTTCTGCTCTCTGCCGCAGCGCCCGTTAAGCGCAAGCTCGCGCAGTACCGCTATCAAACACTTATCAAACTCGCTCGCACCAAAAATGCGGCCGAAGCGGTTAACGCGGTGTATACCTATGCAAATGAGCATCGCGACCCGAGCATGAGCGCGATAGAAGTTAACCCCGGCGATATGTTTTAACCTTCATACGGTTAATATTGCGCAAAATCGCCTGTAAAGGCTATACTAGTTACAGCAACAATGGAGGAATTTTGCAATGGCAAAACGCAAGATATTTACTGACGATGCACCCTGTCTCTATAAGACGTGCCGTCCGGTCGATAAGTTTGATACGAAGCTACATAGGCTGTTAGAAGATATGGCCGAAACCATGTATGATGCCGAAGGCGCAGGGCTTGCGGCCTCGCAGATTGGTATTTTGCGCCGTGCGGTGGTCATCGACGTGGGTGACGGGATTATCGAGCTTATCAACCCCGAGATAATTGAGATGTCCGAAGAAAAGGAAGGCTGCATGGAAGGCTGCCTTTCATTCCCCGGTAAGCGAGGTTATGTGGAACGTGCACACCGCGTGAAGGTGCGCGCGCAGGACCGCAATGGCGAATGGAAGGAGTATGACGCGGAGGGGTATTTTGCCCGAGCCGTACAACATGAGCTCGACCATTTGAACGGGCAGGTATATCTAAGGCTCGTCACCGAGCCGCCCGAAGGCTTCAACGAAGACGAGGAAGAGGAAGAAAACGGCGGGGAGAAGAACGAATGAGGATCGCCTTTTTGGGTACGCCCGAATTTGCGTTGCCGTCTTTACAGATGCTCATCGACGCGGGGCATGAAATTTCCGTGTTCACCCAGCCGGACAGGCCCAAGGGCAGGCATGGTGCGCTCACACCGCCGCCAACGAAGGTGCTTGCGGTAAAATACGGGCTGCCCGTTTATCAATTTGAAAAAATACGTCTTCCGGAGGGTATAGAAGCGCTGAAGGCCTTTAAACCCGACCTCATGGTGACGGCGGCCTTCGGGCAGATATTATCAAAAGAAAACCTCGACATTCCCACATATGGCTGCATTAACGTGCACGGGAGCCTTTTGCCTAAATACCGCGGTGCAGCGCCGGTTCAATGGGCGATTATCGACGGCGAAACGGTGACGGGTGTTACCACCATGCTCACGGACGTTGGCCTCGATACGGGAGACATGCTTTTGAAGCGTGAGGTTGAGATAGGCTTAGAGGAGACAGGCGGGGAGCTTATGGAGCGGCTGTCTTTTGTAGGCGCATCGCTATTGAAAGAAACAATTGAGAAGCTTCAAAACGGCACGCTGCAGCGCGAAAAACAAAACGAGGATATGGCTACCAAATGCCCGATGCTAAAAAAGGAGCATGGGAAGGTAGATTTTTTGAAGTCCGCTAAAGTTGTGCATAATCTTGTGCGCGGCGTTACGCCATGGCCGGGGGCATATGCCTTCTTGGAGGAGGAAACGGTAAAACTGCACAAGGTTTTTCTCACGGGTGTAAAAGCAACCGGCAATCCCGGCACATGCGCTGTAGAAAACGACAGGCTTTTTGTGAATACTGTAGATGAGCTTATAGAAATTGTTGAGCTTCAATTTGCGGGCGGCAAGCGCATGGCAGCTTCGGCGGCTATACGTGGGCGCTCGCTTATCGGAAAGGTTTTTCAATGAGCGTGCGGCGCAAGGCGCTTGAGGCGCTGATGGATATCACCGACCGCGGCGCATATGCAAACCTTCGCCTTAAAACTGCACTTTTAGGCATGGACGAACGCGATGCAAAGTGGGTGAGCGCGCTCGTGTATACGGTGCTCGATCGGCTTAAGCTTATCGACAATATTCTAGAAACCCATGCTCGGGGCAGGCTGCATGCCTCCATACGCGGTATTTTGCGCTTAGGCATCTGCCAAGTGCTGTTCATGGATGTACCGGAGAGTGCTGCATGCGATGAGAGCGTGAAGCTCACAAAAGAAATTGGAAAAGCCTCGCTTAGCGGCTATGTGAACGCCGTAATGCGAAGCGTATGCCGCGCGAAGGATGAACCTGTTGCCCTTTCCGGCAGCATTGCAGAACGGCTGAGTGTGGAGTTTAGCTTTCCGTTATTTTTAGTTGAGGAATACATCGGCCTCTATGGTGAGGCGTTCACCAAAGATATGCTTTCTTATCGTGGCAGAGGTATTACGCTCCGTGTTCAATACCCTTATACGGAGGATGAACTAATACGCGAGCTTGAGGAGCGAAACCTCTCTTTTACTCGCGGGAAGATTGTGCATAAAGCATTTTGTCTGGAGCGCGGGCTTGATGTGATGAAGTTTCAACCGTTTCTATCAGGCAATGTCGCCGTGCAAAGCCAAGGAGCCATGCTCGCATGCTTAGCGCTCGATGTTAAGGAAGGCCAAAATGTGCTCGATGCATGCGCCGCGCCGGGAGGAAAAACGGCATTTATAAGCTCCATCATGGAGGGCAGCGGCTCTACAACTGCATGGGATATCCACCCGCACCGTGTAGAGCTTACGGAAAAAACGCTCCTGCGGCTCCATGTAAAAAACGCGAAAGTTGCTGTAAACGATGCCTCCATTTTGGATGCGGCACTTATTGAAAAGATGGATGCAGTCCTCGTGGACGCACCCTGTTCCGGTTTAGGACTTTGGGGTAAGCCCGATGCGAAGAGGAACAAGGACGAGGAGGCTGTAACAAGGCTTGCTGCGCTTCAAAAAAGCATTCTTTCTGCCTGCTCAAACTGTGTGAAGCCAAACGGCGTGCTCGTTTATTCTACCTGCACCGTATCACGCGCGGAAAACCAAGCGCAGATCGAGTCGTTTTTAGAAGAGCATGACGAGTTTTCACTTTCGAGCCTTGCGCCCTATGTGCCTGAGCATTTAGAGGAGCGCGCGCATGGCGGTATGCTCCAGATTTTCCCGCACCTGGATGGGGCGGAGGGCTTTTTCGTGGCGAGGATGGTGAAACATGGGTAGTGAAGGCATTTGCTCTATGAATATAGAGGAGCTTGAAACCTTGCTGCTGAGCTTAGGTGAGCCTAAATTCCGTGCCAAACAGGTATTTTCGTGGCTTTCCCGCGGTGTGCGACCTGCGGATATGACAAACCTGCCCAAAACACTTCGAGAAAGGCTCGAAACCTTGACATACGGTTCCGCTGTCTTATACGATAAACATATATCGGCTAAGGACGGCACGGTAAAATATCTGTTCGCACTCGAAGATCAAAACCTCGTCGAAGGCGTTTTCATGCGCTATCATTATGGCAACACGCTTTGCATATCCACACAGGTGGGCTGCAAAATGGGTTGCACGTTTTGCGCATCTACTCTCGAGGGCTGTGTAAGGAACCTTACAGCAGGTGAAATGCTGGGCTTTTTGAGCGTTGTGGAGCGCGACGTAGGTCACGATAAAGAACATGAGCGCGCAATTACCAATGTGGTGCTTATGGGAAGCGGCGAGCCGCTCGATAATTACGAAAACGTGGTAAAATTCCTGCATCTAGTAAGCGATAAAAATGGCATGAACATAAGCCCCCGCAATATATCGTTATCTACCTGCGGGCTTGTCCCTATGATTTACCGCTTCATGGAGGAAGCCCCGCATGTGACATTAAGTGTGTCGCTCCATGCGCCTAACGACGCTATCCGCGATAAAATCATGCCCATCAACCGCCGTTATCCCATTAAAGAGCTTTTAGAGGCGGCAAATACCTACGCAGAGAAGACCGGTAGGCGTGTGGTGTTTGAATACGCTTTAATCGGCAATGTAAACGACGCGCGCGAGCATGCGGACGAACTATCGGATAAGCTTAGGGGCATGAACTGCCATGTAAACCTCATACCGCTAAACCCTGTGCCGGAGCGCGGATTAGACGGGGTGACGCGCGAGCACGCCCAAGTGTTTGCCGCATGGCTTATGAATAGGGGAATATCAGCGACGGTACGGCGCGAGATGGGTACGGATATTGAAGGCGCTTGCGGCCAATTGCGGCGGCGTGCGCTCGAAAGCATTTCTGAAGTGCAGGAAAGAGACGGAAGGGGGACGGACGCTTGATTTACGCCTCAAGATCGGAAACGGGGAAGCGCTATCAAAACGAGGACAGCTTGTTTGTGCCTGCGCGCGGCGAACTATCCCTTTTTATCGTAGCAGACGGTATGGGCGGGCATAACGCGGGGAGCGTGGCGAGCAGGCTCGCAACTTCGGTCGTTGAAACGGAAATGCGAAAAGGCGGTGCAGCTACACCGGATGCGATTTTATTAAATGCTCTAAATGCGGCCAACCACGCGGTTTTAGAATATGCCTATAGCGACAGAAACTGCCGCGGTATGGGTACCACCATGGTTGCAGCACTTGTGTTCCAAACCAAGTACGTTGTCGCAAACGTAGGCGACAGCAGGCTTTACCATATGCATGAAGGGATATTAAAGCAGGTCACACGCGACCATTCTTATGTAGCGGAGCTCGTCGCAGCGGGGGAGATCACGCCCGAGCAAGCCGCTGTGCATCCTAGGCGCAACATCATCACCCGTGCACTCGGCACAAGAGAGGATGAAAAGATCGATATCTTTAAGCGCGAATGGGAGCGGGGAGATACGCTTTTACTCTGCTCGGACGGGCTTTACGGCTCGCTTGACGACTTTGAGATGGCGCGTATGCTACGAGATGCTGACGACGATCTAAATACCGCTTGCGATATGCTCGTTGAAAGCGCACTTTACGGGGGTTCCGCCGATAACATCAGCGTCATCCTCGTAAAGAACAAGGAGGTGCTCTAATGGCGGATATCGTACTATCAGATAGGTACCGCATTGTAGAGCTCATCGGCTCGGGCGGCATGGCGAATGTCTATAAGGCGGTCGATCAAAAAACAAATAAGGTCGTTGCAGTCAAGATGCTCAAAGACGAGCATCTCGAAGATGCGGAATTTTTGAGACGCTTTGCGCGTGAGGCGCAGGCGGTATTATCTCTTTCGCATGAGAATATTGTGAAATCCCACGACGTGGGCGAGGACGACGGCGTTCCCTATATTGTTCTTGAATATGTAGAGGGCAGTACTGTTAAG
>JAEWZS010000122.1 GCA_023458355.1 Bacillota bacterium | reverse complement strand
TCATTATTTTCGATAACCAATATGAAATGCATATGATTTGGCATTACGACAAAACAAGGTGAAAAGACGTTTTTATAAAATGCCAGCATTTCCGTAAAAACATCCGCAGCAATCTTGCCATGTTCCGTTAATTCCACATAAGGGATATTATGTAATGCGTGCGGGGCGTCGAGGACGCCGCCCCCTACGACGGTACTCAAGATCTGCGCACGATTCTTGGTGCAAATCGTTATAAAACACGCTCCATTTTGCGAATAATCGTATCCGCTTAACCGCGTATTTTTTCGCATAAACACCTCTATACCCCCAAAACCTCTCTCGCCCCATCGTCGATGCCGGTTTCATAGAAGGAAGGCACGTAGCCTGTCACCTTTTCGTAACACTCTGCTACGGCTTTTTTAAACGCTTCTTCAGCGCCTTCGTTGATAAGCGCGAGCGCGCAGCCGCCAAAGCCGCCGCCCATCATGCGTGCGCCGATACATGAGCTTTGTGCGAGCGCCGCATCCACGATGGCATCGAGCTCCGCACCCGTTACCTCGTAGAGATCGCGAAGGGATGTATGTGAATCTATCAAGAGCTTACCGAAAAGCGCAAGATCACCTTCGTTTAAGGCATCAAACGCCCGAAGCGTCCTTTGGTTTTCATATACGGCGTGTTCCGCGCGGCGAGCGCACACATCGCGTTTTATTAAGGATCTGTTCGCTTCAAATTCCGTTTCATCTAAATCGCAAATATGCTCGATAGGCAGAGACTTTTTCAAATCCGAAAGCGCTTCCTCGCATTCCGCGCGCCGCACGTTGTAGGCGCTTGTAATAAGCGAATGGGGCTTGTTGGTGTTCATGATAATAAGCTTTAATTTATGTATCTGAAGGTCCACGCGCGCATAGCGGCTCGTGAGCTTTGCGCAATCGAGCAGCATGGCGTGACCGCTCTTCCCCATGGCGGATGCATATTGGTCCATGATACCGCAGTTCATGCCCACATATTCGTTTTCGGCCCTTTGGCCGATAATGGCAAGCTCGACTTTATCGATCTTGGTCCCGTTTCTCTCGCTTGATACGGTAGCAACCGCGATGGCTGTAGCAAGCTCAATTGCAGCGGAGGCTGAAAGCCCACCGCCGTGCGGCACAGTTTCATCAAAAAGCATGTCCATGCCGTATACAGCGTAGCCCATATCCTTCATAACAGAAAGCACACCCATCTGGTAATTACCCCAAGGGAGTTTTGCGTAGCCCTTAAGGTTTTCCGTGTTCGCGTGCACACGGTGAGAGCAGGAGGTGGATGCGAGGTTAATTTGCCCATCCGATCTAACGCGCACAGCGCAAGCCGAACGAAGCTCGATAGCCGCAGGAAACACGAAACCGCCGTTATAATCAATATGCTCGCCGATGAGGTTAATCCGTGCAGGCGATAAAAACAGCCGCACATCCTCATCCTCTCCCCCATAAAGCTCGATGAATTTCCGTTTCAGTTCCCCCAGCTCCATACCATACCCCCGGTGAAATGTTTTTTATACCATAGCCGCTTGGCGGCTATGGTACCACGCATGTGCACGCATAAAAATCAACTCTATAATAACCGCCTGCGGTTATTATAGCATGGTTTATTCTTCTAACCCATAGGCTTTACGGTTGGCCCATCTAATATAGCACCGTCTATCGTGAAACGCGAGCCGTGGCAGGGGCATTCCCATGCGGTATCATCCGCGTTCCATTCAAGCCTGCATCCAAGGTGTGAACAGCGCGAGGGGAGTATATGAGGCTTACCGCTTGCATCGCGGTAAACGCATACCCGCGTACCTTCAAGTTCCGCAAGCGCAGCTTTGCCACGCTCCACATTCGGGAACGCTTCTTCCGGTACCGAATAAAGGCCTTTTAAAAGCCCCGATACGCTTTCCCCAACATCGGACGCGAGATTTTTTGCGCTGGGTGCAAGCACGAAGCGCGCGGGCGAAAATACCTTCTTTGTTTCCTTCCCCTCTGCAATCATGGAGCTTAATATATCCGCTGCAACCATGGCGCTTGTCATGCCCCATTTGTTGAAACCCGTGGCGACATACCAGTTTTCCTCCGTCTCGCTGTAGAGGCCGATGTAGGGCACGTTATCGACGGAGCGGCAGTCTTGCGCCGACCACTTCACAATAAGCTCAAGATTTGGCCAAAAAGCGCGCGCCTGTGAAAGAAGGTTCAAATATCTGCTGCCTGCAGGATTTTTCCCCGAGCGGACGTCAAAGCCACCAAACAAAAGCGCATCTTTACAAGGCCGAAACGTGAGACCGTTGTCGTTTTCGTCCACGTACATACCCTTTATCTCGTCGCAGCCGCGAAGTGCCGAGAGAAACGAACGCTGCTGGCTCATCCTTAAAAAATAATACCCCGGAGCATTCACGATGGGGTAGCGGCATGCAAATACAACGTTCTTAAAGTGCACGCTGCCCTTATTCGTATACACCGTGTTGTCCTTCACCTCGACGACGCGCGAATTTTCAAACACTGTAAGCTTTTCCATAATGGCGTACAAAAACTTGAGCGGGTGGAAATGTGCCTGGTTTTTGAGACGAACCGCCCCCAATGTCAAAAAAGGCAACTCCTCGGTTTTACTCACATAGGATGCATCCAAGTCCAGTCGCTTCATGGCCTCGGCCTCCTCTTTGAGTACATCCTCATCGCGCATGGAGTAGACATACGAATCGGCCGTTATTAAGTCGCATTCAATCTGTTCTTTATCAATGATTTCTTTAATTTGCTTTAGTGCCCGCGTATTGGAAGCTGCGTATTCCTTAGCGCGGTCCTTATTGAAATCCGTAATGAGCTTTGCATACAAAAGCCCGTGTTGTGCGGTAATCTTGCCCGTGGTGCCCCC
>JAEWZS010000121.1 GCA_023458355.1 Bacillota bacterium | reverse complement strand
GTCCATGTGAGCTACGCCAACATTGAGGTACTCCACGGCATCAACATACATGTGGATGAAGGGGAGATTGTCTCCATTATCGGCGCCAACGGTGCAGGTAAAAGCACCATGCTTAAAGCAATTTCCGGCATTCTGCTCAAAGACAAGGGAAGCGAAATCGTATTTCTTGATCAGGAAATTACAAAGCTTTCGGCAGAAAACATTGTGGCAAAACGTATTTCGCTCGAGCCGGAGGGCAGGCGGATTTTCCCCGATCTCACTGTATATGAAAACCTCGAGATGGGTGCTTATTTAAGGCTCAAAGACAAAACGGAATTCCACGAAAACCTTAATAAAATGTATGAGCTTTTCCCTCGCCTTGAAGAGCGTAAAAAGCAGCTTGGTAAAACCCTTTCGGGCGGCGAGCTGCAAATGCTTGCCATCGCCCGGGCGCTCATGGCCAAGCCTAAGCTACTGATGCTCGATGAGCCTTCTACCGGTCTCGCACCGCTTGTTGTAAAGGATATCTTCAATATTCTCAAAAACGTGTGTGCCAACGGTACCACGGTGCTCTTGGTCGAGCAAAACGCAAAGATGGCACTTGCCATCTCCGACAGGGGCTATGTGCTGAAAAACGGCTCAATCGTACTTGAAGATACCGGAAAGAACCTGCTTGGAAACGACGAGGTGCGAAAAGCATATCTCGGTGAAAAGGTTTACGGTTGTCAGTAATAAAAGCGGGCCTGCTATAAAAAGCTAACCGTATAATATATCATCTTAAGGAGGATTATTCCCATGCCAGAACTCAGTTTCAAAGGCCGCGACATATTGAGCGGCTACCAGTTTACAAACCAGGAACTTAACCTCATCATGAATACAGCCGCACAGTATGAAAAACGCGTTCATGAAGGTGAAGTCATCCGTGATTTAGAAGGTATGGTCGTAGCGACGTTGTTCTTTGAGCCCAGCACACGTACCCGCCTTTCGTTTGAAGCAGCTATCAACCGCACCGGTGCAAAGGTTATCAGCATGGCCGATGCAAAGGCATCCTCTTCCGCTAAAGGCGAAACCATGCAGGATACCATCAGAACCGTGGACGGTTATGTAGATGCCATCGTTATGCGTCACCCCGAGAAGGGCTCCGCACAGGCGGCGGCTGAAATTGCCGAGCATCCGGTCATCAACGGCGGTGACGGCGCAGGCCAGCACCCCACGCAGGCGCTTCTTGACATTTATACAATCCGCAAGGAGAAAGGCCACATCGGCGGGCAGACGGTTACCTTCTTAGGCGATCTGAAGTACGGCCGCACAGTGCACTCCTTAGGCTATTTCATGCAGCAGCTTGGCAACAAAATGATTTTTGCATCGCCTGATGCGCTGCGCATGCCCGACGAAATCACCGCGGATCTCAGAGCCCGCGGAGCCGATATTACGGAAACCACGGACGTTCGCGAAGCACTTGCCCAAAGCGACGTTGTATATGTTACACGCGTGCAGCGCGAACGCTTCCAAGACGAGGCGGAATATGAAAAATGCAAGGGTTCCTACATCGTCAATCGTGAGCTTCTCGCCGGCGCGAAAAAAGGCATCACAATTATGCACCCCCTGCCGCGTGTAGACGAGATCGCAACGGAGATTGACAGCTACGAAGGTGCTGCATACTTCCGTCAGGCACACAACGGCATGTATCTCCGTATGGCGCTCTTAGGGCTTGTTACCGGCCGCGTATAAAAAGAGTATCCCCCATATCTGGTAAAGGATTTTTTAGAAAATGCTGCAACAAGGCTTTGTCCTCGAAAATCATAAAGTTGCGGAAGGTGTTTTCCGTATGCGTGTGCATACGGAAAACATCGCCGCGACGGTAACCCCCGGGCAGTTTGTAATGCTCAAATGCTGGGAAGGACACGACCCCTTTTTGATGCGTCCTTTCAGCATCAACAGTGCAAACAGCGAAAAATCGGAAATTGAAATACTGTATAAGGTCGTGGGAAAAGGCACGCACATTATGGCAAATCTCAAGGAGGGTGAGGAACTAAACCTGCTTGGGCCGCTTGGCAAGGGCTTCCCTCTTAAAGAAAATGCAAAAAGGATTGCACTTATAGGACGCGGCATAGGCATGGCACCTTTAAGGTTCCTTGCGGAACGTGCACTAGAACGCGGCATCCTCGTACATGCGTATCTTTCTTCTTCATCGCTCGATCATCTCTATGACAAGGCGATTTATGAGTCGCTCAACATACCCGTTTCCTATACGGTACAGTCTAACGAGCTTGTTACCGACCTGTTTAAAAAGGATCTTGAATCACTGCAGTTTGATGCTGCCTATCTGTGCGGTTCAAAGCGACTGATGCGTCAAACGGATGCGCTTGCCGATTTGTACGGCTTTGAAGCCTATGTATCTGTAGAAGAGCATATGGCTTGCGGCATGGGTGCATGCAAAAGCTGCACCTGCAAGCTGCAACAAGAAAGCGGCGAGAAGTATGACGGCTATGTCTGTAAAGACGGCCCTGTTTTCGCCATAAAAAGGTTGGTGGCCGAACATGTATAAAAATGATCTGTCCGTTCACATTGGCTCACTTGCCATGCGAAACCCCATCATGCCGGCTTCCGGAACCTATGAATTTGACGATAACGATCCTTTCACCTGTCCTTCGCGCGAGCTTGGCGCGGTGATGGTTAAAAGCGTGCATCGCAACGCGCGTTCAGGCAATCCCGTGCCGCGCATCGTGGAGCTTCCGAGCGGCATCATCAACTCGGTCGGCATCCCCTCTCTCGGGATGGAGCGTTTTTTGCGTGAAGAGGCAAAAAAATATGCATGTGCCGAAGCACCTGTGATTTTAAGCATCGCAGCAAGCCAAGCCCATGAGTATGGCGAATCGCTTTCCATGCTAAAGGATCATACCGTTTTTTCTGCTTTGGAGCTGAACCTTTCATGCCCCAATGTCGGCACCGGGCTTGAGTTTTCAGCGGACCCGGATCTGTTAAGCCGGATTGTGCGCGAAGCAAAGCAAAAGTCGAATCTGCCGCTACTTGTAAAACTGTCTCCCTGCGTAACGGATATTCGTGTAACAGCACGCGCCGCACAGGATGCGGGTGCCGATGCGGTAGTGGTCGCCAATACGTATAGAGCCATGACCATCGATATTAATAAGCAAAAGCCGGTGCTCGGAAATATATCCGGCGGCATGTCCGGCCCCGCGATAAAGGCCCAAACAATGTACTTGGTTTATCGCGTCTGTTCCGAACTTAGCATACCCGTAATCGCCTCAGGTGGCGTAAGCTCTTTTGAAGATGCTGTTGAATACATACTTGCAGGTGCGTATGCGGTGCAGGTAGGCTGCGGTAGTTTTGTAAACCCCATGCTTATGAAGGAAGTCGTACAGGGCATAGATGATTACCTGACCAAGCGCGGATGCACTTCACTTGCGCAAATCAGAGGCAAGGCGCTGTAAACGCAGAAATTACAACCGCACCCTTTGAGAGCTTCGTAAAAACAGACATAAATATAAATTGACTGTCCTCCCCCCAGGACAATTCCATACCCCTCAGATGGCGAAGCCCCGGATTATTTTCCGGGGCTTTGGCTTGTATAGGAGTACCGACTCTTTATTTATGAAAAAGACTATCCAGGGTAGGATATGAAATGGTAGGCAATATGGACTCGCATGAACAGACGTTACATATTGCTTCATAGTTTTTAAATATCAAATGAAAGTATGTGTTGTCGATTGGTCCAAGCACGTTAATAGTGCTAAGCGGTGTTTGAAGCCCTTTTCCCTCGCGCTTTATATAGGCTTCCTTTCTTGTCCAAATATGATAAAAGGCGCTTGACTGCACTTGCTTCGGAAAGCCCAGTATATATTGTTTCTCTTCTTCCGTAAAAAAGCGATTTACTGTATTTATATCCATATTCCCTATCTCCTCCACATCTATTCCGACAGGCGACAGGCTCACTGCACATGCAACATACTTTTTAGAATGAGAAATGTTGATGTGATTATCCGGGCAGTTTTGTAAATATGGCTTTCCGAATTCGTTTGTCCTAAAAACGATTTCGCTGTTCAACATTCCATATCTTTCTTTAAGTGCACATCGAAGCAGCACATCTCCCAAAAGCGTCCGCTGTGCATCCTCATACCGAGAGAACTTTCTGAGTTGCTTATGCTTATCGGATGAAACCATTTCCGATAAATAGCAATACTCGTTTTGCGATAAGTCTCGGTCAGTCCTAAGCACATAGACCGTTATCATACATCCCTCGCCCATTACGTATATGTATACATCTCTTTGCCTTAACACATTAACATATATATATAAATAAATAACATTTTCTCAACAGCGTTTCTTCTAATACATCAAGATAAATTCTGCCTGTGTCGCTCCGAATATCTTTTCTACGGATTATACCTCAGCCTACCTCCCTAATACAATATTATTTAGACTATCTACTCTAATGACATTTTTTAAATCACGATTGCGTGCAATCCTTTCTTTGGCTCTTTGCCGGAACAAATTGCAGCGCAGGGTCGCTCGGGTTTAATTTCTACCAATCACCCGGCGGATGAGTTTTCGCAATGTGTCATTTTTCGACAGTAATTTGTATATTTATACGCTTTATTCGTTTGACGGCCGTATACTTACGCAATACAATGATGTGGGTAGCAAAAAGGCAATATTTTCTCCCGCTATCGGGGGCGGAGGGCAGCTAAACATGAAAAATCGTCGAGCGTGCTTCGTGAAACGGCGCCCGGTTTATGCAATGGGGCCACTCCCGGATTTAAGGGAGTTACTGCAAAGAGCGCTTCTTATAAACGGGGAAAAAACAGTTCTTAGGGAGACAAAAAGTGGTGAAATAATCCAATACTCGTGTAAGAACATTTTGGATGATGTTCATGCGTTGGGAACAGCGCTGATCGATTACGGCTATCAAGACACGCACATTGCACTGGTGGGGGAAAACTCCTATCTTTGGTTTATCTCCTATATGGCGGTTGTTTGCGGCGTAGGTGTGATCGTACCTTTAGATAAAGAGCTTACCGACGACAATCTATTTAGCCTCGCGCTTAAGGGCGACGCGAATGCGCTTATCTACAGCAAAACTTACCGCGGCGCTGCTAAACTTCTTGAAAGCGAACACGTGAAAGGCTTTGCATTTGAAGCACTTTCAGGTGTTGACGAAAGCAAATCTCTGCCCGGTATGATCAGACACGGCAAAGAGTTAATCAGCCGCGGCGACCGCCGCTATTTGGATAGGCAGATCGACCGCGAAAAAGTTGCAGCAATCCTTTTTACCTCAGGCACCACGGGCGCGAACAAAGGCGTCATGCTCAGCCATAAAAACATTTGCGCTAATGTCGACAACATATTCAGGGCTGCGCCTTGCGAGCCCGAATCGATATCTATTTTGCCATTTCACCATACGATTGAATTTAATTGTCACATACTGCCGGGCATACTAGAAGGCATGAACATATACATTTGCTCCAGCCTTAAGCGCCTTACGGATACGATGAAAATTGTAAAGCCGGGTATGGCGTTGGTTGTGCCTTTGTTCTTGGAAACCTTATACAAAACGATTTGGGCGGAAGCAAAAAGAGAGGGCCGCACAAGGGATCTTGAGATTGTCATAAAAATGTCCAACATGTTTTTAAAGCTCGGTATCGACCTTCGCAATGTGCTGTTTAAGCAGCTTAAAGATAATCTTGGCGGCAAATTCGATTTGGTTGTTTGCGGCGGTGCAGCGGCCGACCCCGAAGTAATTCGCGGCCTTTACAGCTGCGGTATAGATGTAATCACTGCTTACGGGCTAACCGAATGCTCCCCCGTCGTTTCCATTAACGTAGATGCACATAAGCATGCCGAGTCTGTCGGCAAGCCGTTAGGTTCGCTGCAGGTGAAAATCGATAACGAAGACAACAACGGTGTGGGCGAAATCTATGTAAAAGGCGATACCGTAATGCTTGGCTACTATAAAGACGATGCAGCTACAGCCGCAACATTTGACGGCGATTGGCTAAAATCGGGCGACTACGGCAAGCTTAAAGGCCGGAAACAGCTTACCGTTGTCGGCAGAAAAAAGAATCTGATCGTTTTAAACAACGGCAAGAACGTACACCCGGAAGAAATTGAGGCAACGATTATCCATGAGCTGCCTTATGTTAAGGAAGCGATGGTCTATTCCTCCAATTATAAAGTAAAAGAAACTCTCATGCAGACGATTGCCGCCGCGCTCAAGATTGAGGTGGAGGAGTATTTCGGGAAAATGGACAGGGAGACTGTTGAAAGGCTTGTCGCTGAAGATATACGCCGCGTCAATAAACTTTTGCCCGGTTACAAGCAAATGCACCAGCTGTTTATTACGCAGGATGATTTTTTAAAAACGACCACCCAAAAAGTCATCCGTCACAAGGTGATCGAAGAGCAGAACAAATCCTTCGGAGATGGGATTATTTTATAAAAAGGCAGGCTAAAGTATGTTTGAACGGCTTCTTACCATCCTTTCTGATTACGTAGAACTTCAACCGCAGGACATAACCTTAAAAACAGAGCTTCGAACGGGGCTTGGGCTTAACTCCCTCGAATTCGTTCATCTGGTCACAGTTTTGGAGAAAGAATTCCTTATAGAGATTCCCGACCGGGAACTGATCAATTTCCGAAACATCGGCGATGTAGTAGCCTACCTCGAAAAAGAAACCATCGCGTGCTGAGAAGCCTGATGTTTCTATATATTCAATGGTGCAATTTACCACTCAGGAGGCTTTCATGAAACCATACATCGTTTTTCAAGATGTCTATAAGAGATACAAAATGGGAGAAGTGACGATTGTCGCCGCAAACGCAGTTAATTTCGGTATCGAAAAAGGCGAATTTGCCGTAATTTCCGGCGCCAGCGGCGCGGGAAAAACTACCGTACTCAATATGCTTGGCGGCATAGACAATTGCGACGAGGGCGATATCATAGTTGACGGCAAGAAGGTCAGCTCGCTATTAGAATCGCAAATGATTCAATACCGAAGGATGGACATCGGTTTTGTTTTTCAGTTTTATAACCTCATACCAAACCTTACGGCCAGCGAAAATGTGGAGCTTGCTTCGCAGATATGCGAAAGCGACCTCGATTCTGTTGACGTTTTAGCAAGCGTAGGCTTGGGAGAGCGCGTGCACAACTTTCCCTCCCAGCTTTCAGGTGGTGAGCAGCAGCGCGTCGCCATTGCCCGTGCACTCGCTAAAAAACCTAAGCTTTTGCTTTGCGATGAACCCACGGGAGCGCTCGATTATACCACAGGCAAAAAGATACTTGCATTATTGCAAGACACCTGTAAAAAGCAGAAGATGACCGTTGTTTTAATCACGCATAACTCGGCAATCGCGCCAATGGCCGACCGCGTCATTCACATGCGAAACGGATCGGTTGCATCCATCGACGTTAATCCGTCACCCGCATGTGTGGAAGATTTGGAATGGTAAATCGAAACCCGTCTCAGTAAAGGAGCAAACATGAAACTAAGAACCCTTTTTAAGGATACCTATAGGGAGATCCTTCGCTCTCGCGAGCGGTTTATTTCGATTTTTCTCATTACGTTTTTGAGCGTCGGATTTTTCGTGGGCGTTAAAGCGACAGCACCGAGTATGCGCGCAACGGCTGAGAACTACTTCAACTCCGCCTCCTTGATGGATCTTGAAATTATCTCCACCGTCGGTTTTGACGATGGCGACGCGACAGCAATTCGTGCGCTCAAAGGTGTTACAAATGTAATGCCATCCTATTCGGCCGACCTGGTCGTTCTTGAGGAAGGCGGAAACAGCGTAGCTCGTGTGGCCGCAATCAACAGCGACGAGGATAAAATCAACAGAATCAAGCTTGTTTCCGGTCGCATGCCCGAAAAGCCGGGAGAATGCCTTGCTGCTGCGTATCGCATGCGCGATACGGATGTTGCTATCGGCGACATCCTTCGGTTTTCCGAAACCACGGGGTCTGTCGCCACGGATACCATAATCTCCGGCACAAACTATACCGTTGTAGGGCTTGTAGAATCCCCGCAGTATATCTCTTATTCCTATGGCACGTCCTCTATCGGAAACGGCATAATCTCCTATTACATCATGCTGCCTGCAAGCGAGTTTAAATATGCCCGCTACACGGAGCTTTACGTTATGTTGGACCGCGCGGCGGGTGTCACCGCTTTTGACAAGAGATACGATTTTGAAACCTTAGAGGCTTCTTCTGAAATCGGCGATGTCGGGCAAGTTCGCTATAACCTTTTCCTTGATGATGTTAAATTGCAGCTTGCGGATGCGGAAAGTGAGCTCAATACGCAGAAGTCAAGCGCCAATCAACAGCTTTTGGATGCTAAAGCGGAACTCGATCTTGCGAAGCAGGAGCTGGATGAATCTAGGGCAGAACTCGACAAAGGCTATGAAGATTACGACAATGCCGTACAAACTACAAACGCCGAGTTTAAAAAAGCCGAGGCGGATTTGCGAACAGGTAGAGCGCAAATCACAGAGGGCGAAAAGCAGTTGGCTTTAGCTCAATCCCAGTATGACGCAGGCGAGGCGGAGCTTAGTGATGCGCGCAGGCAGCTTGACAGCGGTTGGGCGCAATATAACCGCGGTGAGGCAGAGTATAAGCAAAATGAACAGAAATACAACGACGGGCTTAAGCAATACCAAGATGCCAAGAAGGAATATGACCAAGCAAAAGCAGCCTATGACACCGCAAGTGAAGCCGTAGCGATGGCACAAGCTGCACTCAACGGTGAGGATGTCGACCAAGAGGAAGCACAAAGAATTTTCGATGAGGCACAAGCTGCACTCGACGCGTATATAGAAAGCGGAGGATCCGATCCTGAAACAATAGCCATGCTGCAAGCGCAAATTCAGGCAGCGATAGATCGAATAGAAAACTCCGAAGACCAACAAGAGCAAGCGCGAATAGAGCTTGAAAACGCTCAAAAACAGCTCGAGGAATACGAAAAACAGCTTCAAGAAGCCGAGAAAGAGCTAGATGCCGCAGAGCAGGAACTGGCACAAGCCCGCATGCAGCTCGATGATGCCAAAGCAAAGCTCGATGCAGCAAAAAGTGAGCTGCAACAAGGCGAGGCCGAATACGATGCCGGCAAAGCCAAATTGGATGATGCAAATGAACAGATAAAGGTAAACAAAATAAAGCTCAACACCGCCAGAGCCGATCTCGCTGCGGGCGAGGCGGAATATAAAAAACAGAAGATTTCAGCTGCCGAGCAGCTTGAAGAAGCGAAAGTAAAGCTCGAGTCAGGCGAGGCGGAATGGGCTGACGGAAAGAAAGAATATGATGCGGGCTACGCCGAGTATCTAGCCGGTGCTGCCGAAGCGGAAAGTAAAATTGCAGACGGTTCCAATCTAATCCAGAATATTAGAAACAAGTTTAGCGAAATTGAAACCGGAAAGTGGTATGTGTTCACACGTGATGATATTATACAAAGCTACGCAGGCTTCAACCAGGATGCGGAACGAGTTGATGCCATTGCAGCTATTTTCCCGGTATTTTTCCTGCTTGTTGCAGCGCTCGTCTGCCTTACGACCATGTCGCGCATGATTGAGGAGCAGCGCGTACAGATAGGCACGTACAAAGCCCTCGGCTACTCGTCTGCACAAATTGCCGGTAAATACATGGTTTACTCCGCCATCGCCTGCATCATAGGCAGTGTGCTCGGGCAATTAATTTGCATTCAAATTTTACCGAGGGTAATCGTCGGCGCATATTCTGCTTTGTATCGCCTGCCCGACATTGAAATAAGAATACCCTGGGGGATGTCCATACTCTCTGTGATCGTTGCCCTAATTTGTACGGTTATGGTGGCTTGGTATTCCTGCTACAGGGAGTTAAAGTCTGTAACTGCCTCGCTTATGCGGCCTAAGATGCCGAGAAGCGGCAGAAAAATATTTCTCGAGCACTGGACGAAGCTCTGGTCAAAGATGAGCTTCTCCCAAAAAATCACCGCACGAAACCTTTTCCGTTATAAGCTGAGACTCATGATGACAGTGCTTGGCATATCAGGCTGCATGGCGCTGATTGTGGCCGGTTTCGGCATGCACGACGGTGTAAATCCGATTGTGGATAAGCAGTACGGGGAAATCAACCGCTATAAGATCATGTTTACGCTTTCTAAGGACATGACACGCGACGAAGCGAATGCGATGGGAGCTGAGCTTAAAGCGGATGAACGGCTAAGCGGGGAATTGTTCTCAAAGGTTACACCCGTTGATGTGGACGAAAAAGGAGCACCGGTTCAAAACGTATTCGTTTATACACCCGAGGAC
>JAEWZS010000120.1 GCA_023458355.1 Bacillota bacterium | reverse complement strand
AATATGAAAGGTATGGAGCACTTCTTGGAGCTTCAGGCGAAGGAGGAAGTGGAACATGCCGAAAGGCTTAAGAAATTCTTACAGGAAACGGGCTACGGGATAAAATACCGCGCACTCAATCCCGGAGACGGCAAATTCTCCTCCATTGAAGATGCATTCAAAAAAGCGCTTGCCCATGAAAAGATCGTGACCTCACGAATCCACGCACTTGTGGAGGAAGCACGCGAGGCAAAGGATCAGCGAGTACTTAACCTCTTAACTTGGTTCGTGGATGAGCAGATTGAGGAAGAAGACACCTTCAACGTTCTCGTGGAGCGCTTGGAGCGCATCGCCGGCCAGTGGGCAGGCATGTATATCTTAGACGGTGAGCTAATGCATAGGTAAGGATAACGACTTATATCTTGCATAATAAAAGGTCCGCAGCATTTAGCTGCGGACCTTATGTTTGATGTTATTATCTTAGACCGTTACTCTTTTATTCGCTCCATGTAGACCGGTATGAAGTTGACATCGCTTTCGCTTTCCATAAGGTATGCGGGCATTTCCTCTTTAACAAACTGCAGTCGTTCATACAATGCGATAGCCTTTTTGTTTTCCGGATTCGGGTCCACCCAAACTTTTTCTGCGCCGTTAAAAAAGACTTCCTTTATCGCATAGGAAAGCGCTTTTTTTGCGATCCCTTTCCCCCTTGCCGCCAAATGCAGCTTAATATCTAAAGCCGCAGTATTTCCGTGCTCTTGATCAATCGCATAAAATGCTTCCCCGCAATATCCGAGCGTCTCTTCATAAATCGAATAATGGTTATGCTTCGGTCTGCCCGAATCAATCCATGTATACCACGCTTCCACGCTTTCCATGGTTTCACCCAAACCTTCCGGGAAACCAACGAACTTCATAACTTCACCGTCGTTCCAAAGAGCGAGCACGTTTTTAAGGTCTTCTTTTTCCGTTTCTTTAACGATGATGTTTTCGTACATGACATGCACCCCCGTAGCTTTACATTCTACTGTTATTATAGGGATGCAATAGAGCCGCGCGCAAATGACTGTTTTAATTAAAGAGGTGTTTCCTTATGTTGAAGGTATATGTAAATATCACAAAACCGGGTATTTCTGCGCGTTCTTCACGGTTTTCTCTTCGACTGCCTTTGCTAAGTCTACATCAAAGTGCTCGCATAACCGGCAGATATACCAAAAAATATCAGCAAGCTCTTCCTGCAAATGACGGTACTCATCAGCGTTTTCTTTTACGCTGTCCGCTTTATCCGAATGAAGCCACATAAATATCTCAGCAAGCTCGGCGGCTTCCACTGTCAAGGCCATAACAAGGTCTTTGGCATTTTGCTCTTTATACCAACCCCGTGTATCCGAAAAATCCTGAATATGCTTTTTTATTTCCGCGATGGTTGTTGTGTTGTCGGTCATGCCGATCCTCCGGAATTGCATTTATTTTGTGGCCGTTAAAGCTTATTATAAACGCTTCATCAGTTGATAAAAAGCAAATTATTAAAAGGAGCTCTAGTCAAAAACAGGACGCTTGATTTTTAATCAAGCATCCTGATGGCATTAAGCTTTTTGGCCTTAAAAATTACTCCCACTCGATTCAAACAGGCATATTCTCATTTTATTTTCCTGTGTTTTGGCTGTTTTTGGTGGCAATATTTGTCGATTTATGCCTCAATATTTTGAGTCGCAGAAAAACTGTACTCAAAATGTACTCAGAAAGCTGTGGTGAGATCTTGATCTCACCACAGCTTTATCTACTAGGCATTCGCGAAGAAATACCGACAACAGCATGGCTACTGGCCGCAAGTGGCTTTTGCGGACTCTATTATCCGCATAAGAGCAAACTGGCAACTCTGTAATGAGCGTGGAACCCGCCTGAATGATTTAAATTGCAAAATCGTTGTTGTTCAATAGACCCTAGCTTAGCGTGCCGTTCGGCGAACATGACAGGGAAACGGATGCATTTTTTGTGAGAAGGTTAATATTCTTGAATGTAGCGCTTGCAGAGGCTGTACTGCCAGAATACCAGGCGATTTCGCCTGTGCACGTCCATCCGGATAGATAAATGTTATGTGAGGCAGTAGCAGAAATAGCCTGTGCAGTTATTCCATCGTACGTAAAGGTTCCTGTTACGGAAAAAGCCCATTCAAGTGTGTTTCCAGCAGTATAGTACCGTATCGTCTTAGTTCCCGTTTTGCTAGACGCCAGCAAGACGGCTGCCTCACAAAGCGATGGTTTCTCTGAAATCGTAGCAATAATGTACGAGCCATCTTCAAAGACAATCGTCTCTGAAATGCTTGTATTAGCTAAAGTAGCATGGGCAGATAAAGGAAAGATGAATAGCATAACAAAGGATAAAGCAATTACAACAAATTTTTTCATACATCAACACTCCTTTATAAAACTAACATATTGATTTTGATGATACGATTCCGTAATTGTTTCTGTAACCTTCACCTCCGTGTGACGCAGCAAAGAGATAATCCAAATAGCCAAAATAACAACGAGAGCAAGCAGTACACCCGTCATTATACGAAATACCACCTTACGGCGTTTCGTGCGCTGCTCCAATTCGACGCTGCCTGATTGCTCGATAAAATGTCGTGCCACAAGCTCCGGTTCGCCGAAGGTGTCCGCTAGGTGTTCGTAGGTGCAGAGGGCTTGTTCATTTGCATATTCCTGCATCTCTTGCGTAATGCCTTCAAGAAAGCTTTGCCTGTAATTCTTCGGCAAGATCAGGTGCTTTTTTAGGTTGTGCATGTATAGCTCTACGGAATCTTTTCTGCTCAACGTTATACCCCCTGCGTTTCATCGATCATGATTTTTTCTACGCTCCGGATCAAGCGGGCATAGTCGCCCTCCAGCGAAAGCAAATGCTTCTGCCCGGCCTCTGTAATGCCGTAATAGTTCCGTACGCGGTTATCCTCCGAAATCTCCTTGCCCGTTTCCATAACAAAGCCCTGCTCTTGCAGGCGGTAAAGCACCGGATAAAGAAAAGACGTGGTATATGTACCGTCGGTGCGTTTTGCCATTTCCTGTGAGAGCTGATAAACATACATCGGCTGTGCCGATAGTAAATGCAAAACTAGCATGGGGCTAATCGCTCGTTTAAAATAATCCTCGAACGAATGACCTGTATCGTTTGTTTTTTTATTAGCCAAGATTTCCTACGCTCCCTGTTGATGTTATCAGCATAACGCAGTCATACTTTGTTTTCAATATAAAGCATTGACAAATATTACAAATACAATAATAATGGAATATAGCAGCCTAGATTAAGGGAATCAAAATAATACTGCAGGAAAGAATCCCTCAGTTGGTATCCCTAGGCAGGCATAGGCTTGTTCGAATGCAAAAGAGGTGAGCAATCGCAAACATTACTAAGAAAATGTCCATTTAATAATACTCTCGTGCAGTCTGAGAGCCATTCACCAGTATTACGAAGGAGACCAAAATATTTCCTGTATTAATCTAATACAGTATATTATAAAAATTCTTTTTAGAGGAAAAATTAAGTATGCAAAAAGATTTACGAAAGATATTTAGCATTTTACTTCTAATCTGTGGCGTGGCCAATCTTACCTTATTTATTTTTTCAATAATTATTTTAAATACAGATGTCAGCTCCGCAAATATTCCACTTTTAAAAATAATTTCGCAGAATAGTGCAGGCTTCGCCATAACACAAATTAGTCTTGGTATTGTTGGTTTAGGTATTGTTAAAGATGTCAATGCACTACATAGTAAAGCACTCTACAGACTAAGTTTTCTTTTTAGCCTAATATTTATAATCGATAACTTCAGCAAATTTGCTTTATTAGAAGGCATTAATGCACTTAATTCTATTTTCGTAACGTTCAGTATTATTACATTTGTAGTAATAATCATATTTGGTATTTCCTTTAAAAATGCTACAAAATAACCTTATTTTGTAGAGAGGATGTGATTCCATTGTGCTAATTTCTCAAGCAAGATGCCGGATTTTCTCGCATGCAAAAATATATTTACTGGAGGAAAAAGAGATGAAACGATTAGTTGCCATTCTCATAACCCTTGCCATTTGTATGTCTTTGGCATCTCCTGCACTTGCAGCAAATCATAGTCGTCACAATATTGCAGATGTACTATCGGTTGCCAACGAATACGGAGTAAGAATGGATGTTCTCGCTTCTGATGACGAGATGCAACACTATATTTCTCTAAATAAAGATCAATTTATCTCACTAATTGAGGAGATTGGAACATCAGATGGAATTACATATGAGTCCCCTCAACAAATAATTCAAGTAAGCAATCCCGGCGCGGCGAGAATGGTTATTTTATCTGATATGGAGGCTTCCTATCTTTTTTCGGAATGGGCACCGATGAAATACTATTCGTATCTTGGTCCAGCTGGCATGCTATTTGTCTGGAAATATGTACAATTTGATTACAATTATTCTTATCCTGCAGGATCGGTTCCAAAATTTACAGGATATAGGAATGTCGACTCATGGTTGGCAGGTGTGGCTGTCGAAGGATGGACACAAACCGGTAGCAGCGTAAACTTTGTTACAACAGTGAATTATAAAGACACTGCTCGTATATCTGTTACAGGGTATGGTTTTCTCGGAATTGATTACGAGGGGGTTCACTTTTGCATTCAAACACCCCCAGAAACTTGGAACAAATCCTTAAGACTCGTACCGTAGTTTGCACAAGGGTTTGAGCACGGCTGCCCTTATCCTGGTGGGGAACTTGTAGCTGATTATATTAGCTTATATGGAGTATTTGCTTTTGCACGTTGTACAAGTTGCGGATATGAAGTCTCTCAACAACTCCAAGTGAGATCATATACTATATCGATTGTTCGCTAACAGGCATGGTCTTTGTGGCAAGAGACGGACAGACCATGGCAGGCGGTTATGATATTCACGAATATAAAAGTACTTGGAATTAATAACTCGCCGCGAAAAAAGTAGGATAAGGAGCATGATTGAGTGAAGCGTTTGATATGTGTAATTCTTGCTGTTGGTTCGCTTTGTTCTCTTGCAGGTTGTCAGAATGGTAGGCTTCCACGACCCGATTTCCCGCTGGAGGAAGAAGTAGTCATTGCCGCTTTGGAGCATACCGGTCTGCCGGGAGTTATCTCTGAAGATGAAACATACTCTAATGCCGAAAAGCATATAGCTTATGCACTGCGTGACCCGACGAAAACTTACGATGATACGGAAAGCAAGGTGCTGACCCTCGCTATTTCTAGCGCAATCACCAAAGGAGAACGCTTTCTAGCGGTGTCCTTCCCTTCTTCGCCCGGCGAAGCGGCAAGGCTTCCATTTGTGTGGGAAGATTGGAAGCAGCAAATCATATTCGCTACGCTGCTATATGGCGGCTTTGAGGATGAGGAAGAGCTCTATCGGGCCTTTTCCAACAAGGATATTCCGGAGAGTGAGGAGAGTTACGAGTGGGATGCGCAGATTCCGGGCGCGTATTGCAGAGTAAGTTATAGCTTTAAGTCGAACTTAGCTCGTTTTGACGTAATAATCTATGAATCCAAATCGCTCTATCAAGAGCTCCACCAAGAGATAATGGAGGGGATAGAAGAGTTGGAAATAAGCCCTGCAGAATCGTCGAATTGAGCAGTTCTCATTAGTTATAGACACCCACCTCACGAGGGCAGAAAGCTCTCGTGAGGTAATCTGTTGAACGTTGCAAAACGAGTATATAATACCATTCAACATCTGCACAGGCTTTTATGTTATTCATATGCCTAGCCCATGCCAATGGATCCTCGTTTTTCATCAGCTCTGTTATGCCCTTGGCTAGTACCATAACTTCGTTAACTGTTCCCGCAACTCATTTGCTTGTTCATCCATATGCAGGTAAAGCAAACATCCATTAATTATTTACGGAAGAGAGGATATTAAAATGAAATTTACAAAGACATTTATTTCTTTCTTGTTGGTTCTATCCATCCTTATGTGTTTTGCATCTTCTTCATATGCTTTAGCTGACACTCAAGAAGATGTGATCACAGACCAAAGTATAGAGATTATTACCGTTCCCGAGAATTGCTCTATTGAAGAGAGGAATGCTCTCGTTCAATCGGCCTGCACCACGAATAGTGCACGGGGCGATTTGGGTTTTTCTTCAATAGCGATAGTACGCTCCGGGACTACGACCGCTTGCGATGTTATTTTTAATTGGGTTGGGTTTGAAATATGTGATTTTCGCTATAAACAACTGACCTTTAACAGTACGAGTATATTAAATCCTGTAAAGTATGCCTCTATGGGTAATGGGACAACCTATACCACACATCATTTTAGTATTTCTGGTTTTGTAATAACAGAATTGGGAAGGATTTATATACCAACTGATGTAACAAATGTAAGAGTTCTTCATAATTCTCCACAGGTGTTTTCTGTAAGTGAACCCATTGGTTGGGTAGCCGTTCTTTTTGAGGGTTCAGTAGTAATAGGCTAGGGTAAGTAAAATGTGTATCGAAGTTCTTCTCAACAAATACCATGATAAAATCGTTATCGGGCGCAAGAGCGCCGCTGAGCTCATAGCATGGCTGGAACATAGAGTAGACACAGAGCAAATATCACCGATTCAGCTTGGGAGCACGGCCTTACAATGCGCGATATTAAACGCAGTAAACTCCCCGGAAGGTAAAAGGATAGATTTGGCTCTGCGGAACGTTCATTTTTTAGCCGTTAAAGTTGTTCGAAATCAAAAAAGTAACGCCTATTATGAGATATTTGATCGCTACAATACAAGGAGTTACACGAACATATATGTACTCATAGAAGAAAACTCTGTACATGTAAGTTCTAACTGCAATGAGCTTTTTGATGAACTCTATATTCAAAAAGGTATAGACGAGTCAGATTTCGTGAATAAAACACCCGCGCTTTGTTCGTATTTGGCATATATTGCTCACCTTGACGATTGTAAATAGAGAGGCCACATGAGAGGCTAGCCGAACCTACAGCACCATACCAGGTCGATGCAAGAGCGGGAGCTGCTTCACCAACTGTTCCGCATCTTGGTTGCGTGTAAAAAACTAAAAATTTACCCCGAAAACCGAGCATTTCTGCGGCTTTCGGGGTTATTACCTCATTCCCACTCTATCGTTCCCGGCGGCTTTGACGTAATGTCGTACACCACACGGTTTACATGAGGGACTTCGGCAATGATGCGCTCGGAGATGCGGCGGAGGACGGGGAAAGGGATTTCGGCCCACTCTACGGTCATAGCGTCGGTGCTTGTTACAGCACGCACGCCGATGACGTAGTCGTAGGTGCGAAGGTCGCCCATGACGCCGACGCTGCGAATGCCGGTGAACACGGTAAAGTACTGCCAAATGGCGCGGTCGAGGCCTGCAAGGCGTACTTCCTCGCGGAAGATATAATCGCTATTGCGAAGGATCTCTAGTTTATCCTTGGTTATGTCGCCGATGATGCGGATGGCTAGGCCGGGGCCGGGGAAGGGCTGTCGCCACACGAGGTCAGTCGGCATATTCAGGTGCTCGCCAAGTGCGCGCACTTCGTCTTTAAAGAGCATGCGAAGCGGTTCGACGAGACCTTTACAGTCAATGTCCTTGGGGAGGCCGCCAACGTTGTGGTGGCTCTTGATGGTAGCAGAACCCGCCGTGCCGCTCTCGATGATATCGGGGTAGATGGTACCCTGCAAAAGGTAGTCCGCGCCGCCTAGCTTTTTGGCTTCCTCCTCGAACACGCGGATAAATTCCGTGCCTATAATCTTGCGCTTTGTCTCAGGATCTACAACGCCCTCAAGCTTTTTTAGAAAGCGCTCGCTTGCGTCCACGGCAATCACGTTGAGGTTAAGGTTGTTCCGGTAGTAGGAAAGTACTTCTTGGGCTTCATTTTGGCGTAAGAGGCCGTGGTCCACAAAGATGCATGTAAGCTTGTCGCCGATGGCGCGGTGTACGAGTACCGCCGCCACGGAGGAATCGACACCTCCGCTCAATGCACCCAGCACGCAGCCTGAGCCCACCTTTTCACGAATTTCGGCGATGAGAGAATCCGAAAGCGCACCCGGGCTATAGTTGCATTTACAGCCGCATATGTTTCTTAAGAAATTAGCGAAGATACGTTCACCATGCGCAGAGTGTGCCACCTCCGCGTGGAACTGGATGCCGTACAGCCGCTTTTCGTCATTTGCAAACGCCGCAAAAGCACAGTTTTCCGTATGCGCAATGGAGGTAAACCCCGCAGGCATTTTGGTGACCGAATCGTTATGATTCATCCACACATAGCCCTCATCCACGCCCTCAAGGAGCGGATGCGGGTATACTTGTATGGGGGTCTTGCCGTATTCTTTAATGCTTGATGCGTGTATTTCACCGCCGAATACCTTAGCGATGTACTGCATGCCATAGCAGATGCCCAATATGGGCACGCCCAAAGAAAATACCTCGTCGGAGCAGGACATTGCATTTTCAGCATACACGCTGTCCGGTCCTCCGGTAAAAATGATACCGCTTAAACCCTCGCCCTTGATGCGCTCCATGCTGGCGTTACGAGGGAGCAGTTCGCTGTATACACCTGCTTCGCGTACGCGCCGCGCGATAAGTTGGTTATATTGGCCCCCGAAATCGAGTACCGCAATACGTTCCATAGCATTCCTTCCTTTATGTGGTTTCCTTGCGGAACACGATGCCGTTTTCGTCCGCTTTTTCTATGATAGCCAATGACTGAACATTTACACCCTGCGCCCTTAAACGATCGCCGCCGCCCTGAAAGCCTTTTTCGACGGCAACGCCGATGCCTAAAAGCTCGGCTCCTGCCTGAGAAACAATATCCACAAGCCCTCTGAGAGCTTCTCCGTTTGCTAAGAAGTCGTCTATGATGAGCACCTTATCGCCCGCTTTGAGCCATTGTGCGCTCATCAAAAGCGTTACCTTCTTTTTATAGGTGTAAGAGAATATTTCGCTATGGTACAAGCCGCCTTCAATGTTGTCGGACTTTGCTTTTTTTGCGAATATCATGGGTACACCGAATTCAAGCGCACAGACCGTGCCAAGCGCGATGCCCGAAGCTTCCACGGTAAGTATGGCGGTGAGACCTTCAAGGGGAAAAAGCCTCTTAAACTCATGTGCAAGTTCTTGCATAAACATTACGTCGACGCGGTGGTTTAAAAAGCCGTCTATCTTAATGATGTTACCGGGTAGTACGCGCGCCTCGCGTCGAATGCGTTCTTTGAGAAGCTCCATATAAAATCGTCCTTTTAGCTAAAATTTTAAATAAAATCAGCCGCTTCCGCACGGCAAACCTGCCGCCGTATGAAACGGCCAATCTAAATACAATCGGTAAATGCTTGAAGTATATTCTGTTTTCGTACCACGCTTGCAAAGCCTCCCCGGCAGCCAAGTCTCATGGCGCATCCAAGCCTCGCTTTCTCAATTGTGTTTTCAAATTATAATGGGCTTATTATCGCGCAAAACCAACAATATATCAAGGGTTTTTACGTTTTTTGCACGTGAGTAATAGAATGGCAACAAAACGCTTTACATTACATATAATATAACGTTATAATGTGTGTAACGTTAGGAGGAGTACAATATGGATGTTGTTGTTTTATCCGGTAAAAAAGAAATGGATATTTATATCAACCCGCAGCGGCAGAAGCTTATACGCTGCATGCGCCTTGCGAAAGCGCCTCAAACACCAAAGCAGTTGGCGGATCAAATGGGTATTTCTGCTTCCGCCGTGCAACATCACTTAAAAAAGCTCGGCGAGCTTGGACTTGTAGAAGTAAGTCATACCGAGCTTATTCATGGTATTACGGCAAGCTATTACAAGCTTCTTCCCAAAACTGTGAGCATTGGCGGGACGATGGGCGGGCTTATTCAGGATGAATATGCTGAGCAAAGGTTTGCGTTAATGCAAAACTCAGTTTCTGCCGTATTCGAAGGCTTTGCACGATATTGCAAAAATGCAGACGAATCCAACTCTCATACGGAGCACGGCGACATTTTAAGCGGAATTATTTACCTTGCTCCGCAGGAAGCGAAAGAGTTAAACGGTATCATTCGGGCTTATCTCGATGCGCATGAAACGGCAAAGGAAGACTGTGAGCCGTGGGAGTATGCGCTTATCACCTATCCCGTACAGGAGAAATAAGATGCGTAAAAGATACCGGCTGTTAATCTTTCTAAACACCTTTGCATCAGGCATCATGGCACCGGTTCTGGCGCTGGCACTTCTTGAGCACGGCGCAACCATCAGTACGGTTTCGTTAATGCTGGGCATCTATTCACTTACGGTAATCGCTGCGGAATTTCCAAGCGGGGTGTTTGCGGATTTATGCGGTAGGAAAAAAGCCTACGCGCTATCCGCCGCTCTGTATGTTTTGAGCTATTGCGTGCTGCTGTTTTCGACCACCGCTTCATTACTTGCAGCAGCGATGGTGCTGCTTGGTTTGGCGCGCGCGTTTTCTTCAGGCAGCATTGATGCTTTGGCGATGGATGAAGCTGTTTCAAGTGGGTGCGAGGTGGTAAAGGTATCTGCGCAAGTATCCATTATGGAGAATGCGGGCTTGGCGGCGGGTGCGCTCACGGGAGGTATTATTAGTGGAATTGGTGAGCGGTACGCGGGCAATCTACTTGTAAATCTTACCGTCTATACACTGGTTCTTGTGTGCACGATTTTGTTTGTGCACGAACAACCGCGCCCATGTAGTAAGGCGCGCGGAATGCTTGGGGGATTTCGTGTGCAGGTGCGTGAAAGCCTTTCTTTTGTCATACAAAAGGGGAAGGTGCGTATGCTGTTCGTGCTATCCATTTTGACGGGATTCGCGCTCCTTTCCGTAGAAACATATTGGCAGCCGGCTTTACTAAAACTGTCTCCGCCGCCTTTTGTTTTCGGTGCCGTCAGTTTTGCGGGTTTTGCTTGTGTGGTTGTGGGAAGTAAGCTTACACAATTTTTATTGACAAAGCATCCTCAAATAGGCGTGGTTGCGGCGCTCGGCTTCAAAGCTCTGTTTGGCTTGAGCCTTGGGCTGCTCGTTACTCAAAGCGAATCTTTTCTTTTTGCAGGTGTATATTCTCTTGCCTATTTGTTCCTCGGCAGCGGCAGCGTAGCCGAAAGCGCGCTTTTAAACCAACTGGCACCTTCTAAGGGGCGTGCGAGCATTCTTTCGCTGTTTTCCTTTGTACTGCAAATCGGCGGGCTTATTGCGTCGCTGAGCGGTGCCGCCATGAGCGCGTATTCTGATTATAAGTACATGTGGTATCTCTCGGGCAGCCTTTTACTTCTCGGTGCCGGTGTTTTCGCTATGGTTTTCGGCAAGCGGCTTTTGCAGGTGCGGCAAAAAACCCGGGAGAATGAACTGAACCTAACACAAAGCGAGGCTGCAAACGCTGCAGAAGATGTTTGTGAGGAGGGAAATACGTAAAGACCTTCCCAATATATTCAGTTCTAAATGTAAATCCGCAGCGTTACGCGGATTTTCTTGTTTTCGCCCGCAGCGAAAAGAAACGTTCTCTTTCACATTTCTTTCAAAATTTTAAACCGCTTTGTTCACCGCCATACTATAATGTGCTGTTATAATCGTACAAAATGACCTAAGGAGGTGGAGGCGCGTGAACGCCAATAAATTTACGAAGAAATCCTTAGAGGCAGTGCAGGCAGCACAGAGCCTGGCTATAGAGTTGAGCCATCAGCAGCTTGATGAGGAGCATCTTTTGCTTGCACTTGCGCGCCAGGAAAACTCGCTTATCTTAAGCCTGTTTTCCCGCATGGGCACGGATACGAACGCCCTTGTTGCGGCGCTTGAAAATCGCTTAAACACCATGCCTGCGGTAACAGGCAGCGGGCGTGAAGCGGATAAGATTTATGTAACACAAGAGCTTGACCGTGCGCTCAACGAGGCGGAAAAAGAAGCCGGACGCATGAAAGACGAGTATGTGTCCGTAGAGCACCTTGCGTTAGGCCTTATGGATGTACCAAACGCCGCCATTGGCGAGATGTTTCGTCGTTTTAACATACGGAAGAACGACTTTTTAAAGGTTTTAAACGAAGTAAGAGGCAGTACACGCGTTACAAGCGACACACCCGAGGAAACCTATGATGCGCTTAAAAAATACGCACAGGATCTTGTGGAGCTGGCAAAAAGACAAAAGCTCGACCCGGTTATAGGGCGCGATGAAGAGGTGCGAAACGTAATCCGCATACTCTCGCGTAAAACTAAAAACAACCCTGTTTTAATCGGCGAGCCGGGCGTAGGTAAAACCGCCATCGCCGAAGGGCTTGCGCAGCGCATTGTACGCGGGGACGTACCTGCTTCCTTAAAAGAGCGCAGCATATTCTCTCTCGATATGGGAGCGCTCATCGCGGGTGCTAAGTATCGCGGCGAGTTTGAAGAACGCTTAAAGGCCGTTCTCAACGAGGTAAAGCGCAGTGAAGGCCGCATCATACTCTTTATCGACGAGCTTCACAACATCGTAGGTGCGGGCAAGACCGAAGGTGCCATGGACGCGGGCAATCTCCTAAAACCCATGCTCGCTCGCGGCGAACTTCACTGCATAGGTGCCACCACGCTCGATGAGTACCGTAAATATATAGAAAAGGACGCTGCGCTTTCGCGCCGCTTCCAGCCTGTCATGGTAGAGGAGCCGACGGTTGAGGATACCATTGCTATTTTGCGTGGCTTAAAGGAACGGTACGAAGTGTTCCACGGCGTGAAGATTAACGATAGCGCCCTCATTGCCGCTGCAACGCTATCCAACCGCTATATCTCAGATCGCTTTTTGCCGGATAAGGCCATTGACCTTGTAGACGAGGCATGTGCCATGATACGTACGGAGATGGACTCCATGCCGCTCGAACTCGATCAGATCTCCCGCCGTATCATGCAGCTTGAGATTGAGGAGGCTGCGCTCAAAAAGGAAAGCGACAAGCTTTCCTTGGAGCATTTGGATGAGATACGAAAGGATATTGCTAAGGAGCGCGATGTATTTAACGGCCTTAAGGCACGCTGGGAGAACGAGAAAGATTCCATCAAAAATGTGCAGAAGATTCGCGGTGAAATCGAAAAGCTTAACGCGGATATGGAAAAGGCGGAGCGCGAATATAACCTTTCGCTCGCTGCGGAATTAAAATACGGGCAGCTCCCAAAGCTGAAGGAACAGCTTGATGAGGCAGAGAAGCTTTTTGAGGAGGGCAAGACCTCCGGCTTATTGCGCGACCGTGTAAGTGAGGATGAAATCGCCCGCATCGTATCGCGCTGGACGGGCATCCCCGTCATGAAACTCATTGAAGGTGAACGAGAAAAGCTTTTGCATCTTGATACGATTCTACATGCGCGGGTCATTGGGCAGGATGAGGCAGTCAACACCGTTTGCGATGCTATACTCCGCACCCGCTCGGGGCTTAAGGACCCGAAAAAACCCATTGGCAGCTTTTTGTTCTTAGGTCCTACGGGCGTAGGTAAAACGGAGCTTGCCAAAGCGCTCAGTGAAGCGCTCTTTGACGACGAAAATAACCTCGTGCGCATCGACATGAGCGAATACATGGAGAAGTTCTCCGTGTCGCGGCTCATCGGTGCACCTCCTGGCTATGTCGGCTACGATGAAGGCGGGCAGCGTACTGAGGCTGAGCGCCGCCGTCCGTACTGCGTGGTGCTCTTCGATGAAATCGAAAAAGCGCATCCGGACGTGTTCAATGTGCTTTTACAAGTGCTCGACGACGGGCGTATCACCGATTCGCAAGGCCGAACGGTGGACTTTAAGAACACCGTGATCGTGATGACCTCGAACCTCGGTTCAAACTTTATTCTCGAGGGCATTAAAAACGGCGAGATTTCGCCTGAAGCCCGCATACAGGTGGAAACGCTCGTAAAGCGCAGCTTCAGGCCGGAGTTTTTAAACCGTATCGATGACATTGTGTTCTACAAACCCTTGAACCGCAAGGAGATTTACAGCATCATGGAGCTGCAGCTTAAGGATATAGAAAAGCGCTTAGCGGAGCGCAGGCTAACATTAAAGCTGACCGATGCAGCAAAGGAGTATTTTGCAGAAACGGGCTACGACCCGCAGTACGGCGCAAGGCCGTTAAAGCGGCTCCTATCAAGCAAGCTTGAAACATTGCTTGCGCGAACGATCATAG
>JAEWZS010000119.1 GCA_023458355.1 Bacillota bacterium | reverse complement strand
GTACGCACTCGTAAAGGGCGGCAAAAAGGAGCTTCAACAAATTCCGAAGGGGATGCTTATCGGTTTGAGGAATTTTTCGACGGGTTTTGAGGCGCTCGCCGAGGCTGCAAGGCTTAAGGAACTGCCGCGCGGTGTAAATGCGGAGGCTGTTTCTCTTGAGGAATTGATTGTTTTCATGAATAAGGAGGCAAGCAAATAATGAAACAGGTGCTGCGCTTTTTAAAGCTTGATGTAATTACCGTAAAGCCGTATCTCACGTGGAAGAACCTGCTCATACTTTTGCTCATGCCGATTTTTTTTGTGTCTTTTACGGACGGCGGTGTATCCGTGATGTTCTTGTTAATGGGGTTCGGTGCGATATTTGCGAGTTATCCGTTTGCGGTGGGCGAGCAAAACGGCATTGACGCGCTGTATGCAACTCTCTCCATCAAAAGGGAAAGCGTTGTGCTCGGCAGGTATTTGTTTGCGTTTTCTGCTGATCTATTTGTTGGGCTTGTTGCGACGGCGATTGCTGCACTCGCAGGCGTATTTAAAGAAACTACCGTCGATTGGGCGCAGCATGCTGCCGAATTATGCATCGGCCTTGCGTTTATTACCTTCGTGCAGGCCATACAGCTTCCGCTGTTTTTTCACCTCGGCTACGCTAAAGCAAAGATGCTGGGTGTTCTGCCGTTCCTTATAATCCCCGTCGTTATACTTTCCTATAATCTATTCCGGGAGCAGCTGGATACGTTTTTTTCTTCCATTCATGCATGGAGTAGTGTAAACCCAATGTTAACCTCCGTTCTCCTTGTCGCAGCTTGGCTTGCCGCAATGTATCTATCCTACCGAATTTCCTCTAAAGCTTATAATAAAAGAGAGTTTTAATAGTAAAGAACCGGATCTGTAAAGATCCGGCTCTTTGCGATAGTACGGCTCTTAGAATAAGCTGTTGTCCTTTTGCCGTGAAATGAGGTAGTAAAATACTCCGCCCGGTACCAAAAACGCTATACGCCGCCATCTTTTGGCATCAAGTCCTCGGCGCTCCGCATCAAAGTAAACCCAGTTCACCGAACATACGTTAACCAGTGCAACCGCAACTGCAACGATGATCGCGATAACGGGCCACATAACATTTCCTCCCATTGTTATCCTTCAAGCAACTTTTTAAGCTTCCATAATGTCTTCTCGTCGAGAAGCGCGGTTACCTTCGTACCTTCCTCTGCGTGTTCTTCGTTTAACAGCTTACCTTCGGCGCGTATAAGCGATATCGCCTCATATTTACCGTAGGGGATTAAAACTTCCACCCTTTGGCGTGAAGCACTAAGCTTTTGCTCTACCATTTGCATGAGCTCTTTTATGCCCTCGCTGCTTGAAGCGCTGATATACGCCGTACCGTCTCGTGGAGTTGGTTTTTCATTAAGCTTGTCGATTTTATTGTAGACATCGATGCGCGGCGTGTCGAGTGCACCAAGGCTTGCAAGTACGTCCTCGACCACTGCTTTTTGCGCCTTAAGCTCCGGTGAAGAAGCGTCGATTATATGGAGCACAAGATCGGCTTCTTTTACCTCCTCGAGAGTTGAACGAAACGCGTCCACAAGGTCGTGGGGGAGCTTGCTGATAAATCCCACGGTATCGGAGAATAAAACCGGTACGCCGCTTGTAAGTTCCACCTGCCGTACGACAGGGTCGAGTGTAGCAAAAAGCTTATCTTCCGCGAGCACGCCCGCGCCGGAAACTGCATTGAGGAGGCTAGACTTACCGCCATTGGTATAGCCAACGAGCGCTATGAGGGGAATCCTATTCTTCTCGCGCCGCTCGCGCCGCAAGCCGCGCTGTTTTTCTATTTCATTCAGTTCCTGCTGCAGCTCGTAAATACGCCGTTTGATCCTTCGGCGATCGATTTCAAGCTTGCGCTCGCCGGGGCCTCTTGTGCCGATACCGCCGCCCTGCTGCGATAGCGTGCGGCCCTGCCCAAGAAGATGCGGGAGGCTATATTTAAGCTGTGCAAGCTCTACTTGCAGTTTGCCCTCGCGCGACTGCGCACGCGCTGCAAAAATATCGAGTATGAGCGTTGTGCGGTCAATCACAGCCGTGCCCGTTGCGTTTTCGAGGTTTCGCACTTGAATGGCGCTGAGCTCATCGTCAAATATGATTAGATCAGCCTCAAGCTCACTCGCGGAGAGGGAAAGCTCATCGGCTTTGCCTGAGCCTATGTAGGTGGCATTGTCGATATCCTTGCGTTTTTGGGTAAACTGACCAACAACTTGTGCACCCGCACTTATCGCAAGCTCCTTTAATTCTGCCATGGAATCAAAGGCACCGTTTGTATCAAGGCCCACGAGTACCGCACGCTGGGGCTTTGCTTCAAGCACCTCCTTGGTGCTCGATTTAAGCCGCGCATCTGCATTTACTATTTCCTGCATGAGAAGCGCATTGGGGAGTTTGTACGGCCTAAGCGGCCCATAGAGCTCCACGGTGCGCTCGTTGTTTTCCATTTCGCCCAAGAACGCCGCATAAAGAGACAGCGGTTTCCCATCCGGGCTTACACCCAAGGATGCCATGCTGTCAAGTCGGCTGCTTCTTAATGTGCCAAGGTCCACGCCCGACGGACGCGAGTCCCCGTTTGGGTGGGTGTGGATGCACCTGACGCCACTTAACCTGTCCTCATTTCGAACAAGCCGAAGTGTTGGCATAACGACCTTGCCCGTATCGCCCAAGGATACGTCCGCCACGCGCCCGTCACGCGATATATACACGGAAATCTCCCTGCCCATGCGCGCCGTAAACTCCGCCATCAGCTGCAAAAGCTCAAACGAGGCAAACTCGTCCTGGTTCATTTTCAAATCATAAAGTAGCGCAATTTGCTCCAGCAAAGACGCTCTTACACCTTGGGTATTTCCGTTGATTTTGTGCTCCATATAGCCCTCATGTTTTCGGTGAATTCACGGCTCTTTGCCGCCTGTTTGGGTATTATACCACAACATGTAAATTTTATCGCTATACCTGTTGCGGGGAAGTTATTTTAAAAGCGTTTTGTAGGAACGTACCTCCTTTACGACAACGGGTGCAAGCGTGACGAGCATGATGAGGTTCGGTATCGCCATAAGCGAATTAAGTGTTTCTCCGAGTCGCCAAACGAGCGATGCTTCAAGCGATGCGCCTATGATCACGCCGCACAAAAAAACGATTCTGAAGAAGAACGCACCACGCTCCTTAAATAAAAACTCTGCGCAGCGTGTCCCGTAAAGAGACCATGTCAAAATAGAACAAAAAGCAAACAATAGCACCGATGCCGCCAAAAAAACCCCTGCGCCCTGCGTGCCGGCGGCGGTAGCCAGAGACTTTGCTGCAATCTCCATGCCGTTGGCGTTTGCGTCGCCGTAAGGTATGATTGTACCCGATACAAGCACCATAAACGCCGTAAGGCTGCAGATCACAATGGTGTCAATAAACACCTCTATAACGCCCAACATGCCCTGTTCGACGGGATTTTTGGTTTCTGCCGCAGCATGTGCGATGGGCGCAGAACCAAGACCCGCTTCGTTTGAAAATACGCCACGCTGCATGCCGTATTTAAACGCCTGCGCAACTGTGAACCCGCCTATACCTCCAAGAGCCGGGCGGATGCCGCCAAACGCAGCTTTCATAATTTCTGACAAAACGGCGAGGAGCTTACTCGCATTCGGTACAATCACAAGAAGCGTTGCCGCAATATAGAGTATACTCATAAACGGCATCAGTACCTCCGCAAAAGCACCCACGCGCTTTGCACCGCCGAATGTAACAACTCCCACCAGTGCTGCGACCAAAAGCCCCACGGTAAGGTTGACTGTGGTTTTTGACACATCGGGGCAAAATGAGAATACGGCTTCGTTCACCGCCGATGAAATGGTGTTTACCTGCACCATGTTGCCGACGCCAAAGGAGGCGAGCATCCCAAACATGCAAAACGTCCCCGCAAGCCAGCGCCAATTTTCCCCCATGCCGCGCACGATGCAGTACATAGCACCGCCCTTAAATTCACCATCCGTGCCGCGCTCGCGGTAATGAAGTGCGAGCACAACCTCAGCAAATTTCGTAGCCATGCCAAACATCGCGCTCACCCACATCCAAAACACTGCACCCGGGCCGCCTATAGCGATGGCGCTCGCCACCCCGGCGATATTGCCTGTGCCCACAGAACCGGCAAGCGCTGTAGAAAGCGCACGAAAAGGGGAAATGCCGCTCTTGTTTACCCTGCGGCGAAACGGCGCAAGAAGTGCATCTATAAAATGCGTTAGTTGAAAAAAGTGCGTGATGAAGCTAAAATACACGCCTGCCGCGAGCAGCAAAAAAGCCATGCCGATATTGAACCGTTCGTCGAGCATATAGATACCTTTCGAGAAATTTTGCCGAGGTTTATTTGCTTACTGCACATAAAAAACAACCCCGCATATTTCTCTTCCTATGCGGGGTTAAAGGTGTTCATGACTGAAAAATGTTACTTGAGTTTTATCCCATATATGCGTGAGGCGCGGGAGCCGATTACGATCATATCGTCAAACGCAGCGGCGCTCGCCTCAAAATTGCCTTCGAGCTCCAACTTGTCAAGAAGCTCTCCTGTTCTGCCATCAAACAGGTAGCACATGCCCGCGGAGTCAAACTCCACTACATAGCCGTCTCCGTTCTCGTCATAAAGGATGATGGGGGAGGACCATGTATAGGCATCGAGGTTTTTAACCCAGCGCTCTTCGCCGGTTGCCTTGTCGTAGGCGACAAGTACCCCGCGGGTTTCTGTATCCGCCGTGCGGGCGTAGGCAACATATACAAGGTCGCTTAGGTTGTTTTTGCCTAGAGC
>JAEWZS010000118.1 GCA_023458355.1 Bacillota bacterium | reverse complement strand
CCGCGCTTCCTTGAAATGGCGGAAGGTTATGTAATTGCCATCGGCCTCGACAAGAATAACGAGATCATCGGCTACAAATTCGTGAGCCTGGGCAAGATGATGGATGCCATCAAGAAGGGTGTCAACCCCACAGAGGCCTACGAGAAAAACATCGGTACCTACGGCCGCTTTGCGGAGGCCGTTACGGTCATCGACCCACGCAAGCAGTAAGGAGGCACAGCAATGATCAGCTTTGAAGGTTACGAAAGAAGGATCAAAAAGATCGAGCCCGTCATGGCCAAATACGGCATCGAGGGCTTCGAGCAGGCGAACGACATGCTTTTGAAGATGGGCGTCGACGTGCGCTCCATCGTTATGGGTATACAGCCTATCGCTTTTGAAAACGCCGTTTGGGCATATATTTTGGGTGCTGCCATCGCTGTGAAAAAGGGCGTTAAGACCGCAGCGGAAGTCTCTACGTGCATCGGCGAAGGTTTGCAGGCGTTTTGCATCCCCGGCTCCGTTGCCGACCAGCGCGCTGTGGGCCTAGGCCACGGCAACCTCGGTGCCATGCTTTTAAGTGAAGATACCCATTGCTTTGCGTTCCTCGCAGGCCACGAAAGCTTTGCCGCCGCCGAAGGCGCCATCGGCATCGCCAAGACCGCCAACAAGGTGCGCAAGGAGCCTTTACAGGTCATCCTCAACGGCCTTGGCAAAGACGCTGCCTACATCATAAGCCGCATCAACGGCTTCACGCATGTGGAGACCGAGTACGACTACTACACGGGCGAGCTTAAGATCGTAAAGAAAACCGCATTCTCCGATGGTGACCGCGCAAAGGTACGCTGCTACGGTGCGGACGAAGTGAATGAGGGCGTGGCCATTATGCGTCACGAACAAGTGGAAGTCTCCATCACCGGAAACTCCACCAACCCCACCCGCTTCCAGCATCCCGTTGCAGGCACCTACAAAAAGTGGTGCATTGAGAACGGTAAAAAATACTTCTCCGTGGCTTCGGGCGGTGGTACCGGCAGGACACTGCACCCGGATAACATGGCAGCCGGCCCCGCGTCCTACGGCATGACCGATACTTTGGGCCGTATGCACTCTGACGCTCAGTTTGCAGGCTCCTCCTCCGTGCCGGCGCACGTGGAGATGATGGGCCTCATCGGCATGGGCAACAACCCCATGGTTGGTGCGACAGTAGCCGTATCGGTGGCAGTTTCACAGTCACGCAAGTGACTGTGGCCACTTGCGTGAAGGGGATGCGCAAGCTTAGCACATCCGCCTCTCGCGCTTCGGCGCTCCCGGGCGGCGGCTGTGAAATGTAAGAAATCCTACGGATTTCTTCCGTTTCAGCGTACATGCCGCTGAAGCCGGATTAAAGCCTCCGGGGCCTCGGCCCCGAACCCCCTGGAAATTATAAAAATACGGGCCGTCCGAAAGGACCACCCGTATTTTTCACGCTGTACCCTATTCCTTAATTTCCGCCCGATACATTAAAGCCCAAAGTATGCCTGCGGAGGCAAGTAGAAGCACGGGTCCCCACAGTAAAAACATCGTTGGGTTCGAAGTTGTACCGCCTAAACCAAACATATAGCTAATTGTACCGAAGATTGCATTAAATATTGCACCGCCCGTATAGCTTGCCTCCACAATGGGCAGCACCACGAACATCATAACCGGTACGCCTACGGACACACCGACCTTTAAGGGTTTACTCATCCTATAGTACAATGCATTGATCCACACGCCCGTGAGAATCACGAGGCTGTACAGCACCACACGCCAGCCATATTCGACAAGGATTCCGAAAGTGGATTGCGCACTCTTATACAACATGATATAAATCGAGTTGTACTGGTTAAAAAACGCCTTGAAAGCCGGTTCTAAAAGCATATCTAAAGCAGCCATACAAGCGGCTAAGATAAGCGGTGCAAGCGTTATGGAAACAAATGCCGTGCGGCGCGTCCTGCCGTTTATAGCCATCATCCGAAACGATTCCCGATAAGCGTTTAAACCGAGTACGAACACAAATATAAGTGTGGTATAGTCCATGCCGGAAACGTTTACGCTGTCTCGGAAAAAGTATTTGGCGATCGCAATGCCTATGTTGATTACCAAGACGATACCGTAAAACCATGCCGCCGACGTAAAGCAGCTATTTAACTGATATTTCAAGCTTGCGCGAAGCTTCATATTGCGTTCCCCTCCTTTTCACCGGTGAGCTTGATGAATAAACGCTTAAGATCGGGTTTTCCAAGCTCCAGATGCTCGGGCAGACTCAGAGGCGGCTCACCCATGATGTACGCGGTCTTCATACCGCCGAGCGAATCGCTACCCAAGAGCTCGCGGCCTGTAGCGTAGGCGTCAACGGCTCCCGCTGCACCGGTTATTGAATAGCTTCCGGCCATAAGCACTTCTGCATCGGCATTGCGAAGTATTTCACCGTTGTGGAGAATTACAACACGCTCCACGATATGCTGCACCTCTTCAATGATGTGGGTGGAAATGATTACCCCACGGCCTTTATCGGCAAAATCTTCAAGCAGAAGTCTGTAGAAAAGGTCGCGATGGTTTGCGTCTAAACCTAATACAGGCTCGTCTAGCAAAAGATAGCGCGCGGACGTGGAAAGCGCCAACACGATTTTGAAAATGGAGCCATAGCCCGTTGAGAGCGCTTTGATCTTCGACCGAAGCGGCAAAGAAAACTTCTTCGCAAGTGCATGGGCATACCCCGTATCAAATCCCGGCAAAAACTCGCCCGCCCATTTGATTGCTTCCTTCACACGCATGCTTTCGGGGTACAGGTTCTTATCGCCCATCATGTACACTTTGCAAAGCGCTTCATCGCTTTCAATGGGGTTGAGCCCGTCTATTTTTACCTCGCCGGAGCTTGAAAAAAGCCTCGCTGAGATGATGTTTAGAAGCGTTGTCTTCCCTGCGCCGTTTCTCCCGAGAAGACCATAGATTTTGCCCTCTTCAAATGTCAGGCTAACACCTTTGAGCGCCTCGGTTGCGCCGTAGTTTTTGTAGACACCGAGTATTTCAATCCCGTTCATGCGCATATCCTTTCTTGATCATTTCGAGAACATCCCCCTCCGAAATGCCGAGTTTTTTTGCCTCACAAATAAGCTTTAAAACAAACTCCTCCATAAACCCTTCCTTCCTGCTCTGCGCGATTATACGCGCAGCCCCCGGCGCAACGAACATACCGAGCCCTCTTTTTTTATACAGGATACCTCGTTCTACCAGCAGATTGACGCCCTTAAGTGCCGTTGCGGGATTAATGGCGTACCTTACGGAAATCTCCGTTGTGGATGGCGCCTGTCCTTCCTCCCCCAGTGCCCCTGAGAGGATGGCATCCTCCAGCGTTTCCGCAATCTGTATGAAAATGGGCCTTTCCGCCGTAAGCTCTCCCAATGCATTCACCTCACTTGTTATGTGGTTAATTACTTATGTAACTAACTATAGCGCACTTTCTCAAAAGCGTCAATAGGGATGTAAAAATATTTTTTCAACAGCACCGCCCGGATGCTTACACTGACATAACTTACCACGTACCCCGTAGCGGGCAGCTGCTAAACGCCAGCCTTCAAGTGATAAGATGAACCACCCCGCAAACATAAGGGTACTTCGAGGTGTGGGGGATACTATCCGCACCTACAGGAATCGAGGTTGTTGTTAGTGACGCGCATGTCACTTATATGATGCAAAAAATACCCGCAGCGGCCTGCGCACGAGCCGTTGCGGGTATTTCTTGAAAACTGCGGACAAGTTTCAGTCAAAAGTGCATTGCAATCTGGACACCGTCTTTCATGCGGTCGTTGATGATGACCTCTGTAAGAACCGAAATGAATTCGGAATTCGTGGGTATCCACCTGACGTCGTAAACACAAAACAAACGTCGCAATTCCGTCTTGTTGCCGCTATCCCATGTGCGCCTGATAGCAAAGCGGATGTTTCGTTCCACAGAGACCTGGGTCACGTCAAAATGCTGCGCGACCCTTGGATACAGCTGCGTCGTCAGATGATACATATATTCCTGCCGCTGTTGCGTCAGCATCAGGATATACTGTACATAGGCGTAGCCCTTATACTTCGGGGGCATGCCTATAGCTCTGAGGACGTTTGCAGGATCACGGCCATAAGTCAACGTGAATCCTCCCTCCCCCTAAGGTAAAGAGCAATATAACATATTTCGTATATAACTGCAACGAATAGACACGCTTTTCGACAAAAGTCGAAGTTATTCGAAGAAACGTAAAGGCACATTTTTCTAAAGATTGTCAAGTATTATAACGGGATTCTTGCCTTTGCCTCGCGGCAGAAAAAACCGCCTTTAACTCTTCAAACCGGCACCGCACAATGGCACGACGACCGACTTTTCTTGTATGTAAGCTTCCTTTTCGAGTTTTACATACGCTGCATAGCTCGCAGCCGAGGTCGTTTCCACATAAAGCCCCATGCGGGCAAGAACTTTACGGGCTAAGAGTATATCTTCATCCGTTACAGTGAGTACATTTCCGCCTGTTTCACGTACAGCGCGTAAAATATCCGCACCTCTCGCGGGCGCGGCTATGGCAATTCCCTCTGCCGCTGTTCCCGTATTCTCAACCGCAGTAACTTCCGTTTCGCCGTGCAAAAATGCCTTTGCGATTGGTGCACAAGGCTCTGCCTGCACCGCGATTATCTGCGGCATCCGGTCGATATACCCCCACTCACTAAGCTCTTTGAGTGCGAGGTGTACTCCCAATACCAGCGTTCCGTTGCCTACGGGCAGTAAAAACACATCCGGCATGGAAAAGTTCAGCTGCTCAAACACTTCATATGCATAGGTCTTTGTTCCCTCGTAAAAGAAAGGATTATAGATATGGCTCGCGTAAAAAAGTCCGCGTTCTTTTACAAAAGTAATCGCAGAACTCGCTACATCCTCCCGGCTTCCATTTATAATATGAAGCTTCGCCCCATGCGCTTCGATCTGCTCAAGCTTCTTTTTAGAGGTGGCAGCGCTCACAAATATATGGCACAATATGTCTGCGCGCGCACCGTATGCAGCGATGGACGTACCGGCGTTTCCGCTGGAATCCGCAACAACCTCCTTCACGCCGAGCGTTTTTGCCGCCAACATGAGCACCGCTGCGCCGCGATCCTTAAAAGAGAGTGTCGGCATATAGTAATCCGCCTTACAGTATAGCGCATTACCAAGTCGTAAAAGCGGCGTATTTCCTTCACCCATTGACATTTCTCGCCATGGTGCAACTGTCATGTCGAAGGGAAGTGCATCGGCGTATTTAAAGAGTGATATTTCTCGGGAAATAGCGGTCTTTTGAAAATCAACACGCTTTTTTGGGTATGAAAGGTGAAATAAACCACCACAGTCGCATTTGTAGGAGGCGGTTTTAACAGGGCTTATCGTACCGCAGGATTCGCA
>JAEWZS010000117.1 GCA_023458355.1 Bacillota bacterium | reverse complement strand
GGTTGACACCCTTCTTGATGGCATCCATCATCTTGCCCAGGCTCACGAATTTGTAGCCGATGATCTCGTTATTCTTGTCGAGGCCGATGGCAATTACATAACCTTCCGCCATTTCAAGGAAGCGCGGACCCTTTTTAAGGCTGCCGTACATGGTGCCAATCTGGGAGCGAAGGCCCTTGACGAGGTCCTCAAGACCTGCGCCGACAGGAAGCCCATCTTCGCTGAATGCGCTTTGCGAGCGGCCATAAACGATCTGTAAAAACAGTTCACGCATGGCGGTGTTAATGGCGTCGCATACGAGGTCGGAGTTAAGCGCCTCAAGCAGGGTTTTGCCTGGAAGTATCTCGCTGGCCATGGCTGCGCTGTGCGTCATGCCGGAACAGCCGATGGTTTCAATAAGGGCTTCTTGGATGATACCCTCCTTGATGTTGATGGTCAGCTTGCATGCGCCCTGCTGCGGCGCACACCAACCCACGCCGTGGGTCAGTCCGCTGATGTCTTTGATCTCCTTGGCTCTTACCCAGCGGCCCTCTTCGGGAATGGGAGCGGCTTCATGCTTTGCGCCCTTTGCGACGCAAAACATTTGTTCCACTTCGTGCGAATACTGCATGAAATACGTCCTCCTTGCATCTATGAGTAAACTCATTTTTTGCTTGAATCGGGCCTAAGCTAATGCCCAGACCTTCCACACATATAGTATATCACAAGAACACGCGCAAATGGGCAGGATTCGTCAGAATTTTCAAGCAGAGATACTGCTTTAGGTATAAGCTAAGGTATGTGGCTAAATGATTTTTATGGTATAATCATAGAATAATGGTGGGGAAGGAGGCAAAGTATGTCTGTAGCGTCTGGTGTCTTCTTTATTATATCGCTCGTCATCATGGCTGAGCGCTTATTTTTTACGGGCATTCTCGGCTTTCCAATCCCCGTGTATGCTGCTGTTCTTACCGCGCTTCTCGGTTTTGTGATTGCCACTTTACAAGCTTACCGCATTAAGCGCCGTTTGCGCTCCAAAAACAAGCTCAAGAAGCTCAGACGCGCTCGTGCGTTCATGGTGCTCAATATCCTTGCATGCGTTACCGCTTCCGCGATATGGCTCACTACACTCATTAAGCTTCTTTAAGATGGCTTTAAGGGGGATTCGTACATGATTCCAACGCTGTCGATTTTGTTTTTGGCGACCGCGCTCGTACATCTGTATGCATGCTTATATGAGAAAAATAAGCTTCGAGTTGTTACAAAGCCCTTGCTCATGCCGCTTCTTGCCGCAATCTATTTTGTAAGCACGAATGAACCGCATCCCATCGTAGCCATAGCGCTCCTTTTCGGTGCGGTCGGGGATGTGTTTTTGCTGTTCCCCAATAAGCCTAGCTTTTTCATGATAGGCGGGGCATCGTTTGGAGTTGGACATATTCTCTATATGACTGCGTTTTTCCGCTACGCCGGCGCTATGAAACTTCCGATCTACGGTATTGCGCTTATTGTAGCTTTTTTTATGGCGGCGGCCGCAATAGGGTTTACGCGCCTTAAGCCGGTTGTGCCCAAAAAACTTAACGCTTCGGTGCTTATTTACATGCTTGTTTTGTGTGCAATGGGCACTGTGGCGACGATGAGTTTTTTTGTTGCGCCGTCCGCCCGGCGCGTACTTTTCCCTCTGGGGGCGATTTTGTTTTTAGTATCTGACGCAATACTGGCGCATCTCGTTTTTGTTCGCGAGAATCAAGGAAACAACTTTTCCGTCATGGCGACCTACCTTGCCGCACAGACTATGATCACTGTAGGATTTGTACTGTTATGAAAAACGCAAAACTAAAACCCCTTTACTTATATGATATCCTCAAAGAAAAAACTGACGCACAGCACCCCATGAGCGTGCCGGAACTGACACAGGAGCTTATTTCGCGCGGCGTAAACGCCGAGCGAAAGGGCGTTTACCGCGATATAGACGCGCTTATACAGTACGGGGCGGATATTATAAAATCCTCCCGCGGGTATTATCTTCGCGCACGGGATTTTGACGCACCGGAGCTTAAACTCCTTATAAATGCTGTGCGCACGGCTCCGTTCATCAGCCGCAAAAGGGAAGCGGAGCTTATAAAAAAGCTCGCTGCATTTTTTGGCAATCACCGCGCTTTCGAGCTTGAACAAAGCTCTGTTATTTGGTGTGAAAAGGCTATAGACGATGTGTCTTTTAAGACAATAGAAATCATCGGCACATGCATCGCCGCATTAAAACAGCTTACATTTTTATACGGTGAGAGCGAGGACGGGCGCGATACGCGCCGATATCGCGTAAACCCCTATTTTCTATTAAGCATTTCGGGCGAAATGATGCTTGTATGCAACATGGATGGGGAGAACGGATTAAGGGAGTTCCCACTTTCACGCATGAGCGGTGTACGCATGGAGATGCAGCCGCGCGCGCGTCTTGGTGATATTTCAAACTATAAGGCGGGTTTGAAAGCTGAAGAGTATTTTATAAGGCGGCAAAAAAGATGATTGCTGACAAAATAAGGAACCCTTTAAGCTCCGCATCGTGTTATTTATATAACAAGAAAGGAGCTTTTTTTATGCTAAGACGCATCGCAGTGTTAACGTTATGTTTCGCGCTTGCGGTATCTTTTATAGGCTGCACGGCTGCGAATGCACAAAGTGCTAATCTTATGCAAGGCATAAAAGCAAACCCTTCTCCGGTAGGCATGCTCGATTCGGAGGAAGCCGAAAAATTGGCGGACTTTGGCGTTCTATTGTTTCAAAAAAGCATTGAAGAAGGTAAAAATGTACTCATCTCCCCGTTGTCCGTTCTTTTAGCGCTCGGTATGACCGAAAACGGGGCGATGGGGGAAACACTTGCGCAAATGGAGGCCATGTTCGGCCTAAGCATAAAAGAGATGAACGAGAGCTTGCGCGCCTATGTAAACGCGTTGCCCGCAAGCGAAAAATACAAGCTAAACGTTGCCAATTCCATCTGGTTTAAGGATGAGGAAAGTTTTGTTGTCGATAAGGATTTTCTGCAGACCAATGCGGATATCTATGGAGCGAGTATCTACAAAGCTCCGTTTGACGGTACGACGCTTAAAGATATCAATGCTTGGGTAAATGAAAATACAGACGGCATGATCAAAAACATACTCGACCAAATACCCGCCGGAGCGGTGATGTATTTGGTGAACGCTCTCGCGTTTGATGCGGAATGGGAAGCCATTTATAAGGATACGCTAATCCACGACGGTATTTTCACAACCGAAGGCGGGGATGAGCGCAATGTAGAAATGATGTATTCTACGGAAGGCAAGTATCTTTTAGATGAAAATGCAGCGGGCTTTCTTAAATATTATGCCGATCAAAAATACGCCTTTGTAACACTGCTTCCTAATGAAGGTGTAAGCGTCAGCGAATACGCTGCTTCGCTCACGGGTGAAAAACTCATGCAAATCCTTCGTAGCGTCGAGACAATCACGGTGAACGCAGCGATGCCGAAGTTTGAGAGTGAGTTTAGTACGGAAATGGGTAGTACACTTTCCGGCATGGGTATGCGTGACGCATTTAGCCCTTCTGACGCAGATTTCTCAGGCATCGGAATGTCCTCAAACGGTAAGCTATATATCAGCCGCGTGCTACATAAGACCTATATAGCCGTGGATGAAAAAGGTACGAAGGCGGGTGCGGCCACCGTTGTGGAGATGGCCGAAGGTGCTTCGATGGAGCCTGAGGAATCAAAAACCGTCATCCTCGACCGTCCTTTTGTATATCTTATCATCGATTGTGAAACCAATCTGCCTATTTTCATGGGTATGTTGATGGATACGGAGGGGTAAGCAATACTCGAGTAAGATAAGCGGCGGGATGAAAATCATCCCGCCCTACATATATATCAGGTATTTCCTTACGGCAAATTATGTGTTCAGGAAACACCTAAATGTAATCAAGTTGTTATCGGGGTCTAAGAAACGCATGTTTTTTGCACCCCAAGGCTGCATTGTCGGAGGGGAAACGATTTCAACGCCAAGTGCTTTTACTCTTTCAAATTCCGCATCCACATCGTCGACCGTAAATGCTATACAAATATTTTGCGGGTTATTATCGCGCTCTATCCCGTCATTGTAAACGGTGAGCATCGTTTCCCTCTGAAAAAATAAACTGATGATCCGAATCATTGCTGCTGTTATCGATGTTAAACAGCATCTTATAAAAATTTGCCAAGCGTACAACGTTGTTTGTAAGTAGGCATACCTCTCCAACCTTCATCAAGAACACCTCCTAGCCAATTTATACCCTAACATTAAGTTTCTTTTGCTTCGTTTCTTTTCAAAGAAAAGAAACGTACCCTACAACTTAATCTGAGTCCACTTACCGCTCTTGAACCTTGCGGCGTTTAGGATAAGCCTAAGAAGCTGGTCGGAAAATAGGCCGATCCATGCGCAGATGAGGCCGAAACCCAGCGGATAGCATAAAAGCCACGAGAGCGCCGGGCGCACCACACTTACGCTCACAAGCGAGGAGATGGCCACATAGCGCGTGTCACCCGCGCCGCGAAGACAGCCGGAAATGACTACCTGCGAGGTCTGTGCGACGCTTGTGGCGGCGATAATAAGCATGATATATCCGCCGATCCTAATGATTTCTTGTTCATTCGTAAAAAGCATGATGAACTGCTCTCGTAACAGAATGAAAATTGCGCTTAGAAAAAGACCGAACACCATGGAGCTGCGCTGTGCAATGCTGCCGTATACGCGGGCCAGATCCGGCCGCTTTGCACCTAAGGATTGCCCCACGAGGGTTGTAGCGGCGATGCCGAAACCGTCGCTTATGGCAAAGGATACGTTGTAAATATTCATACATATCTGGTGTGTGGCAAAGGGCGTTGTGCCAAGACGCGCCACCATTGCGGCATAGACGAAAAAGCCCAAGCGCAAAAATGCCTGTTCCAGAAGGGCGGATGAAGCCACTTTGTAGATACTCTTCAGGGTTTTTATTTCAAATTGCCATGTTCCGGAGTTTGCGCCTATGATGGAAAGTCTGCCGTGGGAGGTATGCGATGTAACCGAGTAGAGCGCGAGAAGGAAAATTACGAACGTGCTCATAGCGGTGGCGATTGCAGCGCCGACGACGCCTAAGCGCGGGAAAAACCATATGCCGTTGATAAGAAGGTAGTTGAAAACGATGTTGACGATATTGGCTAAAATGTTCGATGTCATGGGTGCTTTGGTATTGCCGTAACCGCGCTGCGCAGCGTTGATTGTCATACCGAGGCAACCGAAAAACTGGCCGATCATCACGATGCGAAAATACGCGATACTGTCATTTAGGTATTCACTTTGTGCACCTGCCAAAACAAGAAGGCTTTTGGAGAAAAGAAATGATCCTGCCACCACCAATACCGACAGGCCCATGGATACCATGAGCGACTGTTTAAGCGTACGGCAGCAGCCTTTTATATCACCCTCACCCTTTCGACGTGCCACGATGGCGGTCACGCCGATGTTGAGGGAGAGCAAAAACATCAGCATCAAAAATTTGGGCTGTGTGGTAACGCCTACGGCGGAAATGGCGCGTTCGCCTAAGCCGCTTACCATGACGGTATCCATAAACCCGAGCATTACGCTCAGAAGCGATTCGACCATTGCTGGCCACGCCACGTTTATACAGCGTCCGTAGCCCTCTTGAATGCTTACAAGCCCTCCCTGAATCTGGGAGGGCTTTATAAAGTTTTGCGGGTCAAACAGCTTTTTTAGGAAGGCGTTCATTATCCAGCTTTGATTCTATTCCAAGAGTCATTATCCACGTTGATAAAGTTGCCGAGATCATGGAAAATCTCGCATCTGTCGAGAATTTGCTGCGGCGGGTTGTAGGTGGGGTTATTTTTGTAGCTGTCATCGAGCAGTGCAAACGCAGCTGCGTTGGGGGTTGAGTAGCCTATGTACTCGGTGTTGACCTTAGCAACTTCGGCGTCGCACAAGAAGTTGATGAACGCTTCGGCTTCCGCGGTATGTTTGGAGGATTTGGGAATCACCATGTTGTCAAACCACAAATTGGCGCCGGACTCGGGCACTGCAAATGCGAGGTCTCCGTTACCCTCTTCGGGGTCGGTACACCACATGGCGTCGCCGGAGTAAACAACGGCTAAAGCACCGCCGCCGTTGATCATAGTGTCCTTAATGGAGTCGCCCAAATAGGCATATACGAGGGGCTTTTGTGCGATAAGCGCCGCTTCTGCATCGCGAATTTGGGACTCTTCGCGGGTGTTGAT
>JAEWZS010000116.1 GCA_023458355.1 Bacillota bacterium | reverse complement strand
GCTCATTCTTGTTTTCAAGCGAGCTGTCGCGCTTATAACTCTCCCATAATTTTTCTGCTGCGCCGCTGTTAACCTCAGCCATACTGCACCCCCGATCTAAGGTAAGGGGAGTTGAACTCTTGCGCCTTAAAACTGCCTGTTTGGCGCACATCTTTGTCATCGTCAGTCGCCGTAGGACCCCCTATGGCTCCCTCCTCTTTCGCAACCTACATCCAAACCGGCAGTTTTTAGGTCACAGAGTTTAGAGGGTTCGATTCTCCTTACCTTACGGTAAGGGGAGGTTTGCATCTAAATCAGTCTTCCTCGTTCCCGGGCCGCTTCATCTGCCGCTTCATGATGAATTTGCGGATGTAGGCGGACTCTGCGCTCGAAAGCTCGGTGAACTGTGCGCCTATCGCATAAGCGCCATCCTTTATTGCCAAAGGTTCACACCGTAACACTTCGGCTGAGAGTACCATGAAACCCATATCGTCGAGCTCCAGCTGTACGCTTATGCGTTTGCCGCGCGGAAGCCTTTCGCGGCAGGAAAAGCATACGCCGCGCTCGCTCAAGTTAATTGTCTCGGCGGGATACCCCATGGTGAGCCTTGACTCTCTGCCTTTCTGGCGCACCATTATTTTCAGCTTCACGGGCAGGCGGTAGAAGAAGCGCCTCTGCTCGCGCTCGATCTCGCCTGTCACTCTTAAAAGGCACTGCGGTGCGCGGTCACGTGTAAACGTTTCCTCTACGATGGCGTTTAATGTAAAAACACCGTTGTTGCGAAACACCGAAAGTTTAACGCGTTCATCTGCCGCAATGATAAGCGGGTGGAGCCTGTACTCGGGCTGATCCACAATCAAAAGTTTTTCGCCTAATGTTTCGCGAACCATAGTTTTTGTTGCGATGCGTCCGACCTTCAGTTCGAGTACTTCGCCCTCTCGTATAAGATCCGAAAGTTTCATGCTTCATTCTCCCCCGATCTGCCGAATAGGCGTTTGATGAAGCCGCTTATGCCCTGTGCTTCCACAACAGGTTTTTTGAGAAAACTTGCGGCGAGGTTTTCAAAGTTATAAGCCGCCTTGCTGTTGGGGTAGCTGACGAGCAAAGGCGATTGCAGCTTAACGGCACGCACCATATTGTCATCGCGCAATATGTAGCCGAGCGGGCTTACGCTTACACCTGTATATTTTCGCGCAATGCGTATGAATCCCTCCAAAGCAGCCTCGGCCTCCTTGTCAGACTCCGCACGGTTTACGATAAGCTGCATGGAAGGCTTCAGGTCGCGTTTGCTGACAATTTTCACAAGCGCATAGGCATCCATAAAGGAGGTAGGCTCCGGCGTCGTTACAAGAAGCGTTTCATGGCTTGCGCAGATGAGCGTAAGAATGTTTTCCGATATGCCGGCACCTGTATCGAAAATGATGCAATCCGCAATATCGTCAAGGCACATAAGATTTCGTATGATGCGTTGCAACTCTTGGTCGGAGAGATTCAAAAGCTCCTCAACACCTGAGCCGCCCGATATGAACTGCACACCATAAAGCCCGCTCACAACCGCGTCGCGTATATCAACCCGGTCTTTTATCACGTTTGACAAATCGTATTTGGGCTTCACGCCCAGCATCACGTCGATGTTAGCAAGGCCGAAATCGGTATCCACAATGAGCGGACGCATGTTGCGCCGCGCAAGCGCGATAGCGAAGTTGACCGCAACGCTGGACTTACCAACCCCACCCTTTGCACTCGTCACAGTGATGACGCGAATGGGAGAATCCTTAGGAGGCTGCATCAGTTTTCTGAGGTTTTTCGCCTGCTCCATTACATACCTGTGCTTTCCAGTATGTTATTTACTGCCTTTTTTACATCAAATCGCTCGATATCGTACGGGACATTTTGTCCCATAGTCACATAGGCGATAGGCCTTTGCGCGAGGTATGCGATGTTGAGCACATTGCCCCAGGAAACCATCTCGTCAAGCTTGGTCACAACAAGTTTGGCGTTCTTTAAAAACGCGAACTGATCCAAGAACGCCTTACACGCGCTAAACCCCATGGAAGCGCTAACCGTTAAGAGTATCTCATCGGCGCTGGACTGGTTCATATACGACTCGACCTCTTTGACATATTCCTTATTGACCATGCTCTTACCCGCAGTATCAATCAGCACCACATCACGGTCATCGAGTTGACTCAGCGCACACTCCATTTCCTCAGGCGAATAAAGTGTATGAAGGGGTATATCCATGATCTCCGCGTAGGTCTTAATCTGCTCCTGCGCGGCTACACGGTAGGTATCCGTGTTGACAAACCCCACCTTGAGGTTCTGATCGATATTGAAAAGGCCTGCAAGCTTAACGAGCGTGGTGGTTTTGCCTACGCCTGTAGGCCCTACAAGCGCAATTACGTTCATGCGGTATTTCTTCAGTCGAATGGTTGCGCACTCGCCAAACATTTCCGCGATAAGGCTATGTGCCACGCGCAGCGGGTCTTCACCTGCGCGGGCAGAAAGCTCCTGTGTGCGGCGTGCGATCTTTCGTGCCACGCTATAGTGCACATCATTTTCTACGAGCGTTTCATAGATGCGCGTGACTTCGGTGTTGAGCTTTTGCGGCTGCTTTTTTACGACGGGTGCAGGTGCAATTACCGGCGCCTGCACAGCCATAAATGACGCAGGTGCTGGTGCTGACGCTGATGCTGATGTAACTGTCTGCGAAGGCACGGATGCAGGCATTGACACCGGTGCCGACACCGGTACTGACGCAGGAGGCGACGCATTTGCTTTTGCAGCTGCGTTCGACGCGACTACTTTAATTTCATTTAAGCGATCGTAGAACTGCTTGCGTTCCTCCGCATCGTCTTTTTCCGTCTTTTCTTCGTGCTTCGCAACAAGTTTATCAAACTGTGCGGGTGTAAACGAAGGCTCTATAGTAGCGCGCGATGAAGGTACTACCGTTAAGGCCGGCTGTGCGTTTCTCTCCGGTATGGCTGCCGGTTTAGGCTGTGCGATCTTTTCAGGGTAACTGCGTTTTTCACTCACCATTTCATAAGCAACCATCACTTCGATGAGCGGCTTTTTAAACCAGCCCCCAATGCCCTTTTGCTTGAGCTCGCGGTTGGATAAAATGATTGCCTCCGGCCCGTGATCGCGCCGTATTTTCTCCATGGCTTCGGACATATCTTTAACGATATAACTTTTAACGAACACTTAAATGCCCACCACCCCGTCTGAAAAAATCTCCACATCCCGTTCGAGTTCGCTGTAGGAAAGCACCACAAGGTCGGTATCCATTTGGTCCACAATCTGTCTGAAAAAGCGTCTGACAGCAGGAGCCGTGAGCACGACGGGCGACGAGCCTCCGCCGACCGAGCGTTCCACCGCCTTTTTGGTGTTGAAGAGTATCTTTTGTATCTGCACGGGCTCGAGTGCAACGTACGAGCCGTGATCCGTCTGGCGGATGTTATCGGCTATGAGCTGCTCGAGCGCTGCATCAAGCGTAATGACACGCGCTTTGTTGTCCGGTACGAATTTGCGGCTGATGGCACGTTTAAGGCCCTGTCGCACATATTCGGTGAGTATATCAAGATCGCGCGTGATGGTGCCGTAATCGCCCAACACTTCCAATACGGAGCTTATATCGCGAATCGATATGCCCTCGCGCAACAGGTTTGCAAGTACCTTTTGCACTTCGCCCACGGAAAAGAGCTTGGGTACGACTTCCTCCACAAGCGCAGGCTGCTGCGCCTTGAGGTTGTCGATAAGCACCTGCACCTGCTGGCGGCCCATGAGCTCATGCGCATGCTTTTTAATGACCTCCATAAGATGCGTGGCAATCACGGAAGGTGCGTCGATGGTGGTGTAGCCGTAAAGCTCCGCTTTTTCTCGCTCGCTCTCCGCCACCCAAAGCGCGGGAAGCCCAAATGCGGGGTCCGCTGTTTCGATGCCGTCGATATCGTCGACCTCCTCCGCGTCTGCGGGACGAAGCGCCATGAAATGATCCGGTATCACCTCGCCGCCCGCCACCTCAATGCCCTTGATTTTGACCGAGTAGCCATTGGTAGGAAGCTGGATGTTATCCCTGAGGCGTACAACGGGAACGATGATGCCAAGCTCGAGCGCGCACTGGCGACGTATCATGACCACGCGGTCGAGCAAATCTCCACCCTGCGAGGCGTCCACGAGCGATATGATGCCGTAGCCGAATTCCATTTCAATAAGATCCACCTGCAAGAGCGAGGTGACGCTTTCGGGCTTTCGCTTTTCCTCGGCTACAGCCGCCGTAGCCGTTCCGGCAGCTATTGCCTCCGCCTTCTTGCGGCTGTTGAGCGTATAATAGCCCGCTATAGGAAGACCCAAGGCGAACATAAGAAGCGGGAGTGTAGGCATACCCGGCACAAAGCTTAACATGGCGAGCATACCGCCGATGACAAACAGCACCGAGGGCTTACCGAAAAGCTGCGTGGTGAGCGTGGCGCTGAAGCTTTCGTTGTTGGACGAGCGCGTAACGATGATGCCCGATGCGGTGGAAACAAGAAGCGCGCTTATCTGGTTGACAAGGCCGTTGCCGATGGTTGCGCGGAAATACACGTCTATGGCCTGCTCAAATGTCATCACATTTCCTGCAAGCCCCAGTACGCCCGCTAAAATACCGCCCACAAGGTTGACCACAACGATAAGAATTCCTACGATAGCGTCGCCCTTGACAAACTTCGAAGCACCGTCCATGGAGCCGTAAAAGTCAGACTCGCGCTGCACATCGATGCGGCGCTGCCTTGCCTGCTCCTCGGTGATGGCACCGGTGTTAAGATCGGCATCGATGGCCATCTGCTTGCCGGGCATGGCATCAAGCGCAAACCTGGCCGCGACCTCCGCCACGCGCTCGGAGCCCTTGGTGATGATCATGAACTGCACGATGATGATGATGACGAATACCACCACGCCCACCACCTGGTTGGAGCCGGTCACAAAGCCGCCGAACGCGCTGATGATGCCGCCCGCTTGGCCGCCGTTGCCGATGATAAGACGCGTAGCGTTGATGTTGAGCGCGATACGGAACAGCGTAAACAGCAAAAGGAGCGTGGGGAACGTGGAAAACTCCAGCGTTTCCTTAATAAAAAGCGCCGTTAGAAGCACGATGAGCGACAGCGAAATGTTGATGATGAGGAACATGTCCAAAACGCCCGGGGAAAGCGGAATGATGATGAGAAGCACAATCAAAAGCACTGCAAGTGCTACGATGATATCCGTTGACTTCAGTTTCATGCTTCTTCCCCCTTCCCGTTCGCTTTGTTAAAAGTTGCGCTCCTGACCCCTCGCGGCTGCACCCGCTTCAAAAAACCGTTTTCCGTTTCAGCTGCCGCGGGCCGAACGCCCGTGCCGGATGTTGTTTTTGAGTCGGTAAACGTAGGCGAGCACCTCCGCAACCGCCTGGTACATATCCTCGGGCACTTCCTGCCCGACGTCGCAGAAAAAGTACAGCCCGCGCGCAAGCTCCTTGTTTTCCACCACCTCGATGCGAAGCTCCCTCGCCTTTTCCTTGATTTTTCTGGCGAGATAGTCCGCCCCCTTGGCGACGACGAGAGGCGCCTTGGTAACACCCTCCTTGTAGCTTAGCGCAATGGCGTAATGCGTGGGGTTGGTGATTACTACGTCCGCCTCGGCAACCGCCTTCATCATACGTGCGCCGCTCATCTGCCGCTGTTTCTGACGGATGCGGCTCTTGGTCTGCGGGTTGCCCTCGGTGAGCTTGTATTCCTCCCTTAGTTCCTGCTTGGTCA
>JAEWZS010000115.1 GCA_023458355.1 Bacillota bacterium | reverse complement strand
CGACCTTGGGTTTTCCCCTGAAGAAATTCGCATATTTTTAGACCTTAAGCTTCGCGAGCGCGAGGAGTTGCCTGCAACGGTACATATAGGCGCTATAGACTGCTGCCCGGAGACGCTTTCTCAAATGTGCCGCCAAATCAACGCATTTCCTAACGTAGATGTTTATGAATATCTCCTAAAGCAGGTGCTTGAAGCTTCGCGTGAGTTTTCTCCGGAAATGGATATGATCGTTACAACCTCCGTTCATTTTGATGATTTGGCTAAAAAGATGCCCGAGGGAGCGCGCATTTTTAGGCTTTACATGGCAATTTCAAGAAACACTTTGCTTCAATTGGCGCGCGTTCCTGTGGACTATAAGGTAGGGGTGATCGCCGCTACCGAGAGGTATGCAAATATAATTTTGAAATGCTGCAAAGAGTACGGTTTATTTACAAAACCGCCTATGGTCGCGCTTTTTTCCGATACCGATTCCGTTAAAGATCTGCTTGAGCAGTGTGATCAGCTGATTATGCCCAGCAACTACCTAAATTACTGCAGCCCAAAGGAACAGGCGCTCTTAAATGAATTAAAGTCTGCCGCACCTCCTATCTATTTCGAGTACCATGTGGACAAGGGCTCCATGCTGGCGCTCGAGGATGAAATAGCTAAGGTTTTCCGCCAAAAACAAGCAGGTATTAAGAACAGCACAAATGGGTAATTTTATATATTTTCCTGAATGAGCATATGTTGATTGACAAATGGGCTATAACAATATAACTTATTGTTGTAGCCCATTCATGCAGTTTTAAAGTGGAGTGTAATATCTATGGAGTCAAACAAGAAAAAACTCGTTATAGGTGTAATCGGCGCAGACGTTCATGCAGTAGGCAACAAAATACTGGACTTTGTTTTCAGCGCAGCAGGATTTGATGTCATCAACCTCGGCGTTATGGTGCCGCAGGAAGATTTTATCAATGCAGCACTCGAGGCGGATGCCGATGCAATTGTTGTATCGTCTCTTTATGGACACGGAGAACTGGATTGCCGCGGCCTTCGAGACAGGTGCATTGAGGCAGGTATCGGCGATATCCTTTTATATGTTGGCGGAAATATAGTCGTCGGAAAACAGGACTTTGAAGACGTTGAAAAACGTTTTATACAAATGGGTTTTAATCGCGTTTTTGGCCCGGGAACTCCGCCTGAAGCAGCGATTGCTGCTTTATCGGAAGATTTGCATATCAGCTGATCCAAAGGGACGGTGACTTATTGATGCAAGCTGTATTGCTGGTTGATTTCGGCAGCACATACACAAAAGTTACAGCTGTGGATGCAGATGCGGCAATGCTGTTGGGCACTGCATCTGTACATACCACGGTCGATACCGATATAAATGACGGGCTTGTGAAAGCATTGTCCTCCTTACAGGATAAGACAGGCCCGTTGACATTTACAAAGCAGTTCGCATGCTCCAGCGCTGCGGGCGGGCTTCGTATGATCACCGCCGGCCTTGTGCCGGAACTCACGGCCGAAGCAGCAAGGCTTGCGAGCCTTGGCGCGGGCGCTAAAGTCATAAAAGTATTCTCATTTCATCTTACACGCTCTGACATTTTAGAAATCGCCCGGTTGAAGCCCGATATATTTTTGCTTACAGGCGGGATTGACGGCGGCAATACGGATTGCATCATCCACAACGCAAAAGCATTAGCGGAGTGTGAAGGGGATTTTCCCATTGTCGTAGCGGGAAATAGAAACGCTGCAGACGAATGTGCCCATATACTAAGAGCTCGTAAGGTGTATGTTTGCGAAAACGTTCTGCCAAAGCTCAATATGTTAAACATTGAGCCTGTGCAGCACGTTATTCGCGAGTTGTTTTTAAATAGGATTATCCAAGCCAAAGGTTTAAGCAAAACACAAAAGCTTCTAAACGGAATATTGATGCCTACGCCGAGCGCTATGATGCGGGCAATGGAATTGCTTGCGGGTGGGACGAAGAATACCCCCGGCCTCGGAGAGCTTGTGGCGGTTGACCTTGGTGGAGCCACTACGGATGTGTATTCTATCGCAAAAGGTGCACCGGGAAGCGACAATGTTGTTTTGCGGGGCCTACCGGAGCCTTATTCCAAGCGTACCGTTGAAGGCGATATCGGCATGCGGTATAGTGCCGCAGGCATACTTGAAGCGGCGGGTATTGATAAAATAATGGAACTGTCGAGCCTAACAAAGTCGGAAATAGAGAGCCATCTTCTAAGCATGCAGCAAAACCCGGGCATATTGCCTGAAACAGAGAAGCAAAAGGATTTAGATTTTGCACTCGCGTCTGCTGCAATTGAGGTGGCCGTCAGGAGACATGCAGGAAGCATGGAACAGGTATATACGCCTACAGGCCCTGCCTATGTTCAATACGGAAAAGACTTAACGCGCATCGATACACTCATTATGACAGGCGGTGCCATTATCCATAACGAAAAGGCTGCGGAGATCTCTTCGCATGTGCTTTACAATCCAAACGCACCTCAAAGCTTAACACCCAAGCGGGTCACAATCTATATTGACCGGAAGTATATTTTATCGGCAATGGGCCTATTGGGTGAAGAATACCCCGAAACAGCTATCTCTATCATGAAAAAGGAGCTCGAGAAACATGATGCTGTCGAACAAGCGCCTAACCAATGACGAATTTTATGGGCAGCGCGATGAAGTATTGCAACAATGGCCTACCGGTAAAGATGTGGATATGCAATCTGCATTTGATTATCATAAGAGTATGCCTGATTACAAGGTGTTCAGCCGTAAATTGCAAAAGGCAAAGGAAAGCGGCACAACTTTGGTGCAACCGCGTGCCGGTGTTGCGCTTATTAACGAGCATATACAGCTCTTAACGCATCTCCAAAATGAAGGCGAAGCGGATTTGCTGCCTACTACAATAGACAGCTATACCCGCCAAAACCGTTTCCAAAAAGCGCAGATGGGCATTGATGAATCTGTCAACAACGGCAAAAGTATGCTAAACGGCTTCCCGGCCGTGAACCATGGCGTTAGCGGGTGCCGCCAAATTATCGACGCGCTCAATACGCCCGTACAGGTGCGCCATGGTACGCCGGATGCGCGTCTTCTTGCTGAAATCACGTATGCAGGCGGCTTTACAAGCAACGAGGGCGGCGGTATCAGCTACAACATTCCCTATGCAAAAAATGCAGACCTTACAAAAACCATTATGGACTGGCAGTATGTCGATCGCTTGACCGGCATGTATGAAGAAGCAGGTATTTCCATAAACCGCGAGCCATTCGGTCCGCTTACGGGCACATTGGTTCCCCCCTGCATATCCCATGCTGTAGCCATTATCGAAAGCATTTTGGCTGCGGAGCAAGGTGTTAAAAACATCACTGTCGGGTATGGTCAATGCGGCAACCTTATTCAAGATGTTGCCGCTATCCAATCGCTGCAAGCCCTTACCGACGAATATTTAGTAAGGTATGGCTACAAGGATGTTTCCGTTACCACCGTTATGCACCAGTGGATGGGCGGGTTCCCGGCGGATGAGGCAAAAGCATTTGCCGTTATAGCATGGGGCAGCGCTGCGGCGGTGTTAGCACATGCGACCAAGGTTATCGTTAAAACCCCGCACGAAGCGGTAGGTATTCCAACGAAGGAAGCAAATGCACAAGGCTTGCGCTGCACGAAGCAGATTATCACCATGCTTGGTGACCAAGCGGTAGATAACGGTGCCATTAAGGATGAGGCATCTACCATCATCCGCGAAACGCGCTGTATTTTAGATAGGGTTTTTGAGCTTGGTGCGGGCGATTGGGCAATCGGTACAGTCCGGGCATTTGAAGCAGGCGTAATCGATATCCCCTTTGCGCCGAGCCGTTCTAATTTAGGTAAAATTTTGCCTGCACGCGATAACCAAGGCGCTGTTCGTATTTTCAACATCGGCAATTTGCCCTTCACGCCGGATATTATCGCATTCCATAAGAATAAAATTGCCGAACGTGCAAAAGAAGAAGGCCGCGAGGCATCCTTCCAGATGGGCATCGACGATGTATATGCAATCAGCAAGGGCAGACTTGTAGGCCGTCCGCGGTAAAGTTAAAATATTAGTAAGAAAGCTGGGATGAGATATGAAAATCGTTAAGGCTGTATGTGCCCCGGGACGTACCGGTTTCTTCTTCGACGATCAACGCGCCATTAAAAAAGGTGCGGTATCCGACGGTGCCGCTTACTTAGGAAGCCCGGTTACACCCGGCTTTACGGCAGTGCGGCAAGCAGGCGAGTCCATCTCGGTACTGTTGGTTTTAGAAGACGGGCAGGTTGCGCATGGGGACTGTGCTGCTGTGCAGTACTCCGGTGCAGGCGGACGCGATCCCTTGTTTTTAGCGGAAGATTTTATCCCTGTCATCGAGCAGTATATTTTCCCCAATCTCATCGGGAAAGAAGCGAATAACTTCCGCCAAATGACCAAGGAGCTTGAAGAAATTACGGTAGACGGAAAAAGGCTTCACACGGCCATTCGCTATGGTGTAAGCCAGGCAATTTTAGACGCTGTCGCCAAAGCAAAGCATAAGCTGATGTGTGAAGTAATCGCGGAGGAGTACAAAACCGAGATCGCGAAGAGCCCCATCCCCATTTTTACGCAAAGCGGAGACTTGCGTTACGATAACAGTGATAAAATGATCATCAAAGGCGCTGCGGTGCTGCCCCATGCGCTTATCAACCATGTAAAAACCAAGTTGGGCGAGCACGGCGAATTGCTTCTTGAGTATGTAAAATGGCTGAGCCAACGCATACTTAAGCTCAGGCAAGATGAAAGCTACAATCCTGTATTGCATATCGATGTGTACGGCACCTTCGGTTTAATTTTCGGTGATCGAAACTATAGCGCTATGGCGGATTATCTTGCCGAGTTGGAGCAAGCCGCACATCCCTTCAAATTGCGCATCGAAGGGCCTATGGATATTGAAGACCGTGAACAGCAGATGCTGGCACTTGCAGCATTAACAAAAGAAGTTGACGACCGCGGTATTTATGTAGAAATCGTCGCGGACGAATGGTGTAATACTTTAGAAGATATCAAGTATTTTGCCGATCATAAAGCGGGACACATGGTTCAAATTAAAACACCGGACCTTGGCAGCATCAGCAATACCGTTGAAGCGGTGTTGTACTGCAAGAAAAAGGGTATCGGCGCGTACCAGGGAGGCACCTGCAATGAAACGGACAGAAGCTCAACAGTATGCGTTCACGTTGCCATGGCTACAAATCCCGATCAAATTCTTGCAAAACCCGGCATGGGCGTTGACGAAGGGTACATGATAGTCTTCAACGAGATGCAGCGCATTTTGGCTCTTACGAAATAGGGCAGTCGGAGAGGAGTTTTACGGATGAAAGAAGAATTCAGAATTCTGTCTACAACAGCTATATTGGGCTACGGCTTTCCCATGGCGTCGTTTGAAGAGGGTATGAAGCGCAAGCCGCACTTGATTGCCGTAGACGCGGGCAGCACGGATCCGGGTCCTTAATACCTTGGCGCAGGTGTATCCTTTACCAACAGAGACGCCGTAAAGCGCGATCTTGAAATAATGATTCGAGCCGGTGTCGAAAATAAAATCCCTGTGGTCGTAGGCACGGCGGGCGGCAGCGGTGCCGATCCTCACCTTACTTGGTGCCGCGAAATCATTGAAGAAATCTCCGCGGAGCAAAACCTCCATTTCAAAATGGCTGTTATTCAGGCCGAGCTTGATAAAGTCTTTATAAAAAAGGAATTGGAAAAAGGCAGCATCACACCTCTTGAACCGGCTCCTTTACCGAGTATGGAGGATGTAGATGCCACCACGCATATCGTTGCACAAATGGGAATTGAACCCTTCCTCGCGGCCTTTGATGAAAACCCCGACGTAGTTTTGGCGGGCCGCACATACGACCCTGTTTGCTTTGCGGCGCTTGCCATTAAAAAAGGATACGATACTGCATTGTCGCTCCATATCGGAAAAATCTTAGAGTGCGCCGCAATTTGTGCAACCCCGGGAAGCGGAAGCGACTGCATGTTCGGCTATATCGGTGAGGATTACTTTAAGCTTGAGCCGCTCAACCCCATCCGTAAGTGCACGGTGCTTTCGGTTGCGGCGCATACGCTGTATGAAAAAACGAACCCTTATATACTGCCCGGCCCGGGCGGCTATTTGGACTTGCACAAGTGTAAATTTGAGCAAGAGACGAACTGTATTGTTAAAGTAAGTGGAACGGAGTTTGTGCCCTCTATAAACAACACCGTTAAGCTTGAAGGTGCAAAGCGCATCGGTTACCGTACCG
>JAEWZS010000114.1 GCA_023458355.1 Bacillota bacterium | reverse complement strand
ATGGCTATTTTAACAGGATTATCGAAAACGCAATCAAAATCAGGCAAGACACAATGAACAAGTAAAATTATATTTCCGGAGGGAGTAAGCGACCATATGAGCAATGAAACTTCAAGCATCGCAACTGCAATCATAAAAGCATGGGGAGGACTTAAGAGCTATTTAAAAGACTGGCGTAATTTGCTGGGTCACGCATTATTGGGCATTTTATTTGTTGTATTGGCAATATGGGTACCCGTCAATATCTGGGCCAAACTTGCGATAATTGCTTGTTTGATCGCATTTAATATTATCCGAATGCGCCGTAAAGCAAGCAAAGCTTCGGATAAAGAAAAGGAAGATCCAACCCAACCAGTTTAAAGAACCATTTTACCGGTATCCTTCATCTAAGAATTGGGGTATCCAATGGGCTCGCTCCTTATAATAAGCCATGTTATCATTCATCTTAGGAAGCTCACCATCCAATAAATAAAAAGCCGGTATAAACCGGCTTTTTAACTCAGAGTTAACCTGATTGGATAGTTTTTAAATATGGTTGGTTAACTGCAGTTGCTACGGTACCATAGAAAGGGCACCCACCGCATCAACAAGACCCGAACCGGTTGCATCGTCTCCCCACGACACGGTCACGGTACCTTTGTTGGGATCTGCGATGGTGCAGCTTCCTGCCGGCATAGGAATTGCAGCATCTTCAAGAATTCTCTCCGCGTCGAATGCGGTAAGCGTAGGGCATTTTTGCACCATAAGTGCCACAATACCTGCGACATGCGGGCTTGCCATGGAGGTGCCGCTGAGATAGTAGTAGCTTGTGTTTCCACTGTTAATTTGATAAGGTCCGAGGACCCAATCGCCGGGAGCCACAACATCAAGGTCTTGACCGGTAAGTTCCCTGCTGGAGAAATCCACGATGTAGAAGTCATTTGCGTTGGTAGGATCGGGTACATCAGAGGTCCACGATTTCCCTTCATCCCACAGCACTCTCCAACCGGAAGCAGCTACGGAGATTACCGGCTCATATGCACCGGGATACCCCATGCCTTTTTTGCCTTCATTACCCGCAGAAGCAACTATTATGACGCCCGCTGCTATCGCTTTGTCGATGGCGGCTTTCTCTATTGCGTCAAGCGCGCTTCCACCAAGGCTCATGTTGATAATAACAGGGTAGTCGGCAAGAGGCCCCTCTTTAAGCTCGGTCACGTACGAAATGCCCATTGCAACGACCGAAGACCAGCCGGATCCGTTTTGGTTCAAAACCTTTACCGGAATAATCGTAGCTTTTGGCGCTGTGCCGTTGTATGGTGTACTTCCTACGCTAAAGCCAAGTATTGAACTCGTAACATGTGTACCGTGAGAATTTTGGTCATGCTCCCACTTGTTTGGCTGTGAGGAAACCGCACCTCTTTCGCCGCCGCCCCCGCCGAACGAAATCGCATATTCCTCTGCAATCCGTTCCTCCGGGAAGTATTGACGCCAACTATCCACAAGGCCTGTATCCAATACTGCCACGTAAACTCCCGTGCCGTCATATGCTACTGTACGGCCCGAGCCGTAATCTGTTACATTGACGGCATCGAGATCCCATGTGCTGTACCCATCGCTAAAATCAGTTGCTGCGACTGTGTCTATGGGAGAACCCTTTCGTACTGCATCCGGGTTTGCAGCTGAAACATAAGTAAGGCTCTGAATGCTTGTTAACTTATTTGCGTCCACTTTCATTGTCAGGCAGTTGATGTCGTTAAGTACCGTAATAACCTTACCATACTTGCTCAAATCGTTTAGGATTGAATCGGTTACCGGGGTATTGAGCGCTACATTGATTGCGATAGAGTTTTTTGCAGCGATACTGGTGGCGGGTATCAGGCATAACAAAAGCACCAGCAATGAAACAATAAATTTACGCATAACAGCAACCCCTTTCTAAGTGTGAAACTATTTATGATTAACATAACATGCCTGTGTATTCGCGTAAAGTAAGAACCATTATCGTATATAGCTGGTTTATAGGAAAAATACGATTATTTTGGCACACTGTTTTGTGTGCAGCGTGAAAAACAAGATGGGTAATTACACCCTGATAATGTAGTTAATTAAAAGAAAGAAATGATTTAAAAAGCCGATACAGGTACCGGCTTTTTGCTAGCTTAACTCAATTCTCCGCGGCGATTTTTACACTTACGCCATTGACTTCTACATCTGCATCTGCAGGAATCAGTATATATCTGCTTCCGTTAATCACCCGTGTTTCGATAAGGTCACTCCGCTCAGGGTCAACCTTAATCACCACATCGGGTGTGCGAATTACAAACTGCTTTTTGTCGATGACGTTTGCGGTAGGAATCTGCGCGTCCTCGCCGAAATGTGCGTCAAATGTAGCGGCAAATGCTTCGACGTGCTCTTTTGCCACACCGCACTCCTTAAGTACCAACCCTATTTCCCTTTGCGAGAGCAGCAGCTGCTCGGGTTCCTTGTTTTCCTTGTGCCGGTCTATCATTTCGCTCAGATGCTCATGGACTGCCTGCACAACCTCAAGTTTGCAATCTTCCTTAAGTGTTTCTGCCAAAATGGTTTGAAAAGTCTCTTTCTGTGCTGCGGCGGGCATGGGCGGTTCTACATGGAACACCGCATCGATAAATTCCTGATGGTTCTCCGCAGCATTCTTTGAATAATACAACGCCCCATAAATGTTGGCAGCCCTATCATCGAAAGCAGGGAATAGAAAGCCCAGCTCCGGTGCAGATACAACCAAGTTTTGTGATGTGGTGCGAAAGCGGTTTTCCGCTAGGCGATAGCTAAGCTCAGCGGGTGTCGGCTTCACAGGGCATATGCTGCAAAGTATATAGCTGAACTCCTCGTCGGAAACATCCTTTTGCATCTCGCCATCTGTGGACTTATATGGCACAGAATATACATCATGTGTCAGAAGGATAAGATAACTACCCTCCATGTTCAACGTTTCAATAACTCGTTG
>JAEWZS010000113.1 GCA_023458355.1 Bacillota bacterium | reverse complement strand
AGGTACTTCACGGAAATTTCCTGCCGTGCCGATATATCGCGCAGAGATACGCATTCGCCCTCGGGCTGCGCTGCTATATCGAGCATCATGAGAAGCGCATAGCGCCCCTTCGCGGTAGCCAGCATGGTTCCCTCCGGAATATTAAAATATCTTCGTTGCATCGCTCGGCAATTTGTGAACTTGCCGAGCGTAGGTAAGACTGTTTTCGGCCTCGATGGCATCATAGCTATAGGAAAGCGCTTCCCCGACCTTTTTTGCGTACTCCGCGAACAGCGCATACGCCGTCAAAAGAGCATCCCACGCATTATCTATACTGTCGGCGCAGAACACGCGCGTCAGACCATTCCATGCTTTCTCCGGCAGATATTCACTTAAAAGCTTATCCGCCTTGCCCATGCTCACACAAAATCCCGTTTGGATGCCGGCATACCATGCGAACATTTTTTTGAGTTCCTTTAAAGCATAGTGGAACAGCATTTCGTTTGCATACAGCAGCTCATTTCGCCAAAGCCCCTTTGCGCAGTAAGGCGTAACCCAGAAAAACTCGTTACAGCATGCGCGGTATTCTGCCTCGGAGGGTTTTTTAACCCAAAACTCGCTGTCTGTCGGTGACGCAATAGGCTTTAAAATGCCGTCCTTATCAAGAAGCGGTACGGTTAAGGCGTCGGTTCCGTATTCCTTTTTCATCTGTTCCATGCTTTGGATAGTTAAATCGATGCGGTTTCCGTCGGTAAACTGCATGAGGTAGGTATAATGCTCGCTAAAATCCATATCAGCACCCAAACTCGCGTCGAGCTTATCGGGCTCTTGCATGATAAGAATATCGCCGAACACGCGTATCCAATCCCCGTCGCGCAGAAAGGAGGCCATTTCTTTAACGACGTATACGACGTCATAATCCTGAAAAATATCTTTTTTTGCGTTTGGGTTGGCGCGCGAGCCATTCAGATACGCCGCCCTCACGCGCGCGTCGCACCGTGCAACGTCAAGGATAAGTTCGAACATTTCCTTTTCGGTACGCATGTTTACCCCCTTAAAAGAAGGACGGCGGCGGGATGAGACCATCCCGCCCTACATTAATGAAACGACGAAAGGGTCGCTATTTTAAACGAAGCACTACACGTTGAATCGGAACAATACAATATCCCCGTCCTGCATTACGTATTCCTTGCCTTCCGAGCGGACTAGGCCTTTTTCTTTGCAGGCTTGCATAGAGCCTAACTCCATAAGTGTCGTATAATGTACGATTTCAGCGCGTATGAAGCCCCGCTCAAAATCGCTGTGAATTTTGCCGGCGGCCTGCGGCGCCTTTGCGCCTTTTTCCACCGTCCACGCACGCACTTCCTTGGGGCCGGCTGTTAAAAAGCTTATGAGGCCCAGTAGCTTATAACATTCCTTCACGAGCTTATCAAGACCGCTCTCGCCAATACCCAAAGCTTCGAGGAACATCGCCTTTTCCTCTAAGGTAAGGCTCGTCATCTCCTCCTCTACCTTAGCACAGACCGTTAGTGCACCCGCATGCTCGGCTTTAGCGGCCTCGTAGAGCGCGTGTACGGCAGGAAGATCCTTCCCTATGTCGTTTTCCGCAATGTTTGCAACGTAGATAACGGGTTTATCTGTAAGTAAAAAGAGTGATTTGACAAATTCGCACTCCTCTAAAGTCTGCTCCATGCTGCGCGCAGGCTTGCCGCTTTCGAGATGCTTTTTTAAGCGGTTTAAAATATCAAGCTCCACGGCGTATTTCTTATCGCCCGATTTGCTGTTTTTCTGCGCGCGGTCGATGCGCTTCTCAAGCGTCTCGAGATCCGCAAAAATAAGTTCGAAGTTGATGGTTTCCATATCCCGGGCAGGGTTTACGGAGCCATCCACATGTACGATATTATCGTCCTCAAAGCAGCGTACCACATGTACGACGGCATCCACCTCGCGGATGTGTGAAAGGAATTTATTGCCTAACCCCTCGCCTTTGGACGCTCCGCGTACGAGGCCTGCAATATCCAAAAACTCGATGGAGGTCGGCGTGGTCTTTTCGGGTGCGTACATTTTCGTAAGCGCATCCAATCGCTCGTCCGGTACCGCAACAATGCCAACATTGGGCTCTATGGTGCAAAACGGGTAGTTGGCAGCCTGTGCCCCCGCCTGTGTTATCGCGTTAAAAAGGGTGCTCTTGCCAACATTTGGCAAGCCTACAACGCCTAATTTCATAAAAGCGTACGCTCCTAAATATATAGCTTGTTTCGGCCGTTATAATAAGGAAATGGGAGCAGACCTCCTGCCTTACGTTTTTGGCCTTGTTTTATTATAGGTTGGCCCCGTGCCCTTGTCAAATCGGCGCGATACGAGTATACTTGATACTACCTTTCGACATGAACCTTATTGCTTTTTGCATACAGCAGCACCGCGATTGCGGCTTTTTTTAGTAAGACACGGCGGAGGGTTTTGATTATGCAGACCAAAGCAGCGGAAGCTATTCAAACCTACGGACTTATCAAACGCGGTCAAACGGTTGTATGCGGCGTAAGCGGCGGCGCGGATTCCGTAGCGCTTTTGTACGCGCTTCTTTCGCTTAGCCCGCAGATGGAGTTTAAAGTCGCAGCCGCGCATTTAAACCACGGCATACGCGGTCAAAGTGCCGAGCATGACGAACAATTTGTACACGATCTTTGTGAGTTTTACGGTGTACCGCTCTACTCTGAGCGCAAAAACATCCCCGAAATTGCCAAAAAGCAAAAACTCACACTTGAGCAGGCCGGCCGCGAGGAACGCTATGCCTTTTTGGAGCGTGCTCGCATACATTTCAATGCCGATTTGATTGCCGTCGCCCACCATATGGATGACCAGGCAGAAAGCGTGCTTTTGCATATGACGCGCGGAAGCGGGTTATCAGGGCTTACGGGCATGCAGCCAAAACGCGGCAGTATCATCCGCCCGCTTTTATTCGTCCGCCGCGACGAAATAGAGGACTACCTTTCCCATGAAGGCTTGGCCTATTGTATTGACGAGACCAACTTAGAACCGGAAGGCACAAGAAACCGCATACGACTCGACATCCTTCCTTACATCGAAAGCCACATCAACCCCGCCATCGTGCCTACACTTTGCTCCATGGCAGAGCTCCTTTTAAGGGACGAGCAATACCTTTTGACGAAGGCGGAGCAAGCGCTTCAAGAATGCAAGCGCGACAGCGGCTACGACAGGCGCGCGCTGAGCAAGCTCCCGCTCCCCATCCTAACCCGTGCGATACGTATTGCGCTCAAAGACGCGGGCGCCGAGGCGGATATCGAGCGTGTGCATGTGGAAAAGGTAATTGCATTTTTGAAGGCACGCACAGGCGCTAAGCTGCATCTTCCTTTTGTGGAAGCATGGACGAGTTACGATCTTATTCAGTTCGGCATTACCGAGGAACTGCCGGAGTTTTCCTTAAAGCTCAACGTTCCCGGCGAGACCGTGACACCTCTTGGTACATTTGTATCGGAGATCGTGAATGGCAGCGGCTTTATAAAGGACAGATTCGTAGCCTGTATGGATTTAAATAAGCTCGACCCCGATATTCTAACCGTACGAACCCGCAAAGACGGTGACCGCTTTTACCCCGTCAACTCTCCCGGCAGACGAAAGTTAAAACAGTATTTCATCGATAAAAAGATCCCGCGCGATAAGCGTAATTTACCGCTCATCTGCTCAGAAGAGGTACTGTTTGTTCCGGGGCATGCTATATCTGAAACCGTGAAGGTGGACGAGCATACCGAAAAGACATTACACGTGAAATTTCTCGATGTAAAAATATACGGCAAAACCGGAGGTAATCATGGCTGACAAAACCAACATGAACAACGATATCAAGTACACACTTTTGAGCGAGGAGCAATTAAAGACGCGCATCGCGGAGCTCGGGAAAGAGCTTAGCGAGGATTACGAGGGGAAAAACGTAATCCTTATCTGCATACTCAAGGGCGCAGTGCATTTCTTCTCCGACCTAAGCCGACAGATGACATGCCATCTCGAAATGGACTTTATGTCCATTTCAAGCTATGGCAACAGTTCCAAAACCTCGGGCATTGTGCGCATCTCGAAGGACATTGACACGAGCATTACCAACAGGCATGTGCTGATTGTAGAAGATATCATGGACAGCGGACTTACCTTAAACCACCTGACCACGCTTTTAAGGTCCCGCGAACCGGCCTCTTTAAAGATTGCATGCCTTCTTGATAAACCCGAACGCCGCGAATGCGATATCAAACCCGATTACGTCGGTTTCGTAATTCCCAATGAATTTGTTGTAGGCTACGGCCTCGACTGCGAAGACTATTACCGCAACCTCCCCTACATCGGTGTGATGAAGCCGGAGGTGTATAGCGGCTAAGGCGCTTCGCTGTCGCGTCTATCATTACAGAAACATAGAGCCTTTTGATAGGGGCGGATTATTCCCCTCCTTGGAGGGGTGGCGCGTAGCGCCGGGGTTGTTTTTCCCGCCGCTTGTGCTGCTACTGCAATGCAAACCACTTGTAAGGGTGGATAGTATCCGCCCGTGTTTTATACTGACATCGCCATTACGGTACGGGCTGATGAGGTGGAAAATGAAAGGCAGTTTTTCTGAGGTCAAGATATTTCAAGTACGCCCGGATAAGTTAAATGAATTTGAAAGCCTTATAGAAGTTGCCGCACAGATGCAAAGTCAACAGCCGGGTTGTATTGACATTAAATATTGCAAGCGGTTTTTTACGATAGACGGAATTGAACTCGGAGATGCTCCCAGAGAATTAACCAAGATTGTAAAATGCGTCAAGTATTTTTCCTACTGGGAGTTTGATACTAAAGAAAGCTATGGCAAAGCGATTAAATGGTTTTTTGATACCTATTGGAAGGATATTCAAAAAATGAGTATCGCGCCGTTTGACATCCATTGCGGAAATACAATTTATTAAATGAATACAATTATACTGTAAATGGCGAGGAGACATTCCTCGCCATTTTACTTTAACTTCCCTCCGTGGAACCGACATTCATATACCTTTAAATCGCGGCAGAATATCTCCTCCATCCCCCCGTACCATGAAAAGTCGCCTTGTATGCGGCAGGTGTAGGTATAATCCCCGTTTGTATAGAGCGCAGGACCGCGGCACGGAAATGCCTCCGGTACATGCATAAGCGCTTCATTTAAGAATTTACCTGAAAAACGCTCCTCCAAAACGCGCCCGACGTAGTTCATCGCCCAGATGGGAACGCCGTTTTCCCACACGGCTTCCTCGCCGGCAAAACACTCACCGCCCAAATAAGTATCTATATAGGTATAATCGCCCAACTCAAACATAAAATCATGCGAATTTGGACGCGAAGCCGTGCATTGCGGTCCGCCCGCCGCATAGGTGTTCCTTTTTGCCTCGCACAAAAAATCTTTGAGTCGCTCCTGCAAGGAAGGGGCATCCTTTTGTGCGGCTATATGGCACTCGTCTTCATCGTCCTTCAAAAGCCTGGCGAGCGTTACACAAAGAAGGCCGCTCAATTTAACGAGATTTATGATATCCGGCAGCGCGACACCCGTCTCCCATTTCGCCACCGCCTGCCGCGAAACGCCGATCCGTTCCCCAAGCATCTCCTGCGAAAACCCCTTTTGCTTCCTGAAAAATTGCAGCTTCTCCTGAAAATCCATATCCTTCACCTCAAGAACAGCATACCACGGCAATGCAGCCCTTAACATACCTTTGCTTTTGCTTTTTTGTATACCGTTAGTTGCATGAAAAAGCGCGGGGGCAATCACCCTTGCTTCAGACTGTCGAAAAACCCTTTGGGGGGTTCGGGGGCCGCAGCCCCCGGAGGCTAAGTTCGCGAGTGGCGACATGCGCGTCACGAGCGAAAAGCCTTGCCACGCAAGGCTTTCTTTTCAGGAAGCGCCGGCCGTGCGGAACGCACAGGCGATTCCTGTAAACCTCAAAAAAGTGTCGCAAGACACTTTTTTGACATGCAAAAGCGCGGGTACAAACACCCGCGCTTTTTATACGAAAGCTCTATTTTCCCATGTTCTTTGCATAATCCCCGAGATGCTTATCCACAGTGGAGATATGCTTGATAAGCCAATCCACCACGAGCTGGTTGGCGTATAACACCACGAGGATATTTCCGCCGGACTGCGCATAATCGGCCTGAAGCTTTTTAAGGTTTTCTAAAAACGCAGTGTGCTGCGCTTTTTGGTTTGCATATCCCGGGTAGTTGATAGAAAGCATGTACGCTTCCTCGTCATGGAAGTGCTTTTTGGTATAATCATCCAAGAAGTTAAGCATCTCGCCGATGTACTCTGCGGATTTGCGATTCTTTCCGGCTTCAAAAAGCTGGTCGGCCTTCTCAAACCACATCCTATGCTGATTGTCGATTGCATCAACACCTATCGCAAGCGAAGGGTTCCATGGCATATAATTTACCTCCTTATTTTATGTCTCATTGGGAGCGCTATTTTCCCGCGCGCTTCGCAAATTCCCCTATCTTCTTGTCCTCTACGGAAATATGCTGCGTGAGCCAGTCGATGATGAGCTTGTTCGCGTTTAAAATGAGGAGTATATTACCGCCGCTTTTTTCATATTCCTCTTTAATAGACATAAAATGCTCTACAAATCCCATATGTTGCTGCTTTTGTTGTGCAAGATTGGGGTAGCCGATTGCGGCCATGTATGCTTCCTCATCCTTGAAGTGGGTTACCGTGTAGTCGCCTAAGAATTTCAAAAGCTCGCCGATGTATTCCTTCGATTTTCCGTTTTTTCCGGCTTCAAAAAGCGCTTCAGCCTTTTGAAACAGTTCTTCATGCTGTTTGTCAATTTTTCCCACGCCGATAGAGAGTAAAGGGTTCCAAGGCATACGTGTTCCTCCTGATGATAAATAATGTCTATTCTTATACATCGACATTTTTATGAGGTTTCCTTACCTCGTTTATACAGATTAGCTGTATACAGGTATTCTTCATATGCCTTTCTTGCAACTGCACGCACTTTGGTTTAAGATAAATTTGAAGAGAACTTTTCTTTACCCAATATCCAATATAAAAGGTGAGAGGTGCAGCATGATAACCCTGAAAAACCATGGCGTTTACCTTGTAAACGGTGTTCCGCAGCAGAGTTATGACATTTTGCCCGACGAAGGTCGCGAGCGCACGATGGCCTATTCCATTCTCCGCGCACACAATAAGTCGGGTGACTCAAAGAAGCTCAAAATACGCTTCGACAGTCTGGCCTCCCACGATATTACCTACGTAGGCATTATTCAGACCGCACGCGCAAGCGGCATGAAGGAATTCCCCATGCCCTACGCTATGACCAACTGCCACAACAGCCTTTGTGCGGTCGGCGGCACCATCAACGAGGACGATCATGTATTTGGCCTTTCCGCTGCCAAGCGTTACGGCGGTATCTATGTGCCCGCAAACCAGAGCGTTATTCACTCCTACGCGCGTGAAGCGCTGGTCAAATGCGGCGCCATGATTTTAGGCTCCGACAGCCATACACGCTACGGTGCACTCGGCACCATGGGTGTAGGCGAAGGCGGCCCCGAGCTTGCCAAGCAGCTTCTCAACAACACCTATGATATAAACGCACCCGAAGTGGTTCTCGTTTACCTAACCGGCAAACCGAGGCGCGGTGTAGGTCCGCACGACGTTGCCATAGCACTCGTCAAAGCCACATTTGAAAACGGTTATGTGAACAACAAGGTTATGGAATTTGTCGGCCCCGGCGTACATACACTGCCCGTCGAATTCAGAAACGGCATTGACGTGATGACTACCGAAACCACCTGCTTAAGCTCTATTTGGGAAACCGATGCGTTGGTGGAGCGTTTCTACGAAATACACGGCCGCAAGGACGCATACAAGAAACTCACACCGAAAGACGGCGCATACTACGACGGTATGATCACCATAGAGCTCGACAAGGTCGAGCCCATGATCGCACTTCCCTTCCACCCGAGCAATGCCTATACCATCCGTGAGTTTAAGGCAAACGCCAAGGAAATCCTCAAAAAAGTAGAAGAGGATGCCGCAAAGCAGCTCGGCGGAAAAGTAAAGCTTGACCTTTCCTCCAAAGTCGATGATAAGGGTAGGGGTCATGCAGAACAGGGCATCATAGCCGGCTGCGCAGGCGGATTGTTCGACAACATCGTAGAGGCGGCTGAGATTTTAGGCGGCGGCGATATCGGTAATGGCTATTTCAACCTTTCTGTTTACCCCACAAGCGTTCCCGTAAGCCTCGACCTCACCCGCGTGGGTGCTACTGAGAAGCTCATCAAGGCGGGCGCCATTATGAAACCGAGTTTCTGCGGCCCGTGCTTTGGTGCAGGCGATGTGCCCGCCAACCAAGGGCTTTCCATTCGACATACCACCCGCAACTTCCCCAACCGCGAAGGCTCCAAGCCCGGAGACGGGCAGGTTGCTGCTGTCGCGCTTATGGACGCGCGCTCCATCGCCGCCACCGCGAAAAACGGGGGCATCATCACCGCGGCTACTGAGATCGATTATACTATACCCGATGTAGAGTATAATTTTGACGGCAGTATCTACGAAAAGCGCGTTTACAACGGCTATAAGAAGGCTGACCCCACCGTAGAACTGAAGCTTGGTCCCAACATCACCGATTGGCCCAAGATGTACCCGCTCACCGAAAATGTGCTCCTCCCCCTCGCAGCCGTCATCCGCGATGCGGTTACCACCACAGACGAGCTCATCCCTTCGGGCGAAACCTCATCCTACCGCTCCAACCCTCTAAAGCTTGCACAGTTCACCCTTTCCCGCCGTGTACCCGAGTACGTAGGCCGCTCCAAGGAGATTGCACAGCTTGAACAAAGCCGCCGCGACGGTACAC
>JAEWZS010000112.1 GCA_023458355.1 Bacillota bacterium | reverse complement strand
TTTAGTTGGAGGAACTGCGCGCGGAGACCATCCGTAGGTCTGCCCGCTCCCGCAACTCGCAAGGTAGGTGCATTTGTTGTCATGATGTCGCTAATCAGCTCGGTGATATCATCAATAATCTCGCCATGTTCTTCTTTCAGCGTGTCCGCTTCGATCTGATCTTCGACGCTATCGCGAACATCTTCTTCGACAATAATAGTATGAATCGGACATAAAAAGCATTGTTGGGAAAATTGACGGGCTCAGCTAAATCAGCTACAATAAACGTGCCAACGTAGCATGAAGAACATACATGAATCCTTAATTACTCAAAACACAATTACTCAATATTGCGAAAAAAGCAGTTATCATTTTGGGAAAGAGAATGTGAGAACAGTGATAAAACAACATAACTGGTCGAAATGGGGAGTTATTGCTGCCTGCATTTGCCTTATAATAATTGTTACTGTTATTTGGCTACTAATTAAGGATAAACATAATTTACGCGAAGGCACTGCACCGGATTTAAGCCTAGTTCTCGACAGCAGTATTTCAAGTATTAATATTTCAAGCATAGATAAACTGGCACTTCTTCGTGGTTTTGATTACTCTAAAGTGGAGAAGGCTTTTGTTTTTATTAATGCAAGTACCGCTACAGGCCAGTCATATACAGTAGCTAAGGATAAATCTCCTGAATTGATGGAAGAAATTATAAAGATGCTATTCGACAGCAATGTCGAATATACCGAAGCTGCAAGGACTTATGGAGATAAGCAGTATAGCTTTTATGTTGTGCTTGCTAACGCTGATGAGTCTGAGTTAATGACCGTTTTTATTTTTGATAACGTAACTATTCGCTTTGATGGACAATTCTTCGTTGCATCTAGACTCCTTGATTTTACTCCGATTAACGAAGGGCTTAGAGCCTCTATCAAGTAAAATCAAACATATGGTAAAAACCTACTTTCATCTTACTATTGTGATAAATCCGACTATGGGAGAATTTAAGTATTGTTATCACTTTATATCAAATATAAAAAGCAGGATGTGATGCCATTTGTTATACTAATTAAAGATGTATACCATGGAGCAGATGTGATTTCGCTGTTATATTCGAACCTAATCACAATGAAAAAGTTACCCCGTTGACGTAAGAGTATTTAATTATGTAAGCGTGTGCACTTCTTGTGAGATTATTTGATAATACTTATACTTAATTATGAACGGAGGCATAGCAAATGAAAAAAATACGAGCGATTATCTTAGTGCTGATTTTAGTTGTTTCCGTATGTACAGAATCTGTAACATTGGCTTCTTCTTCTGATCTTGAGCCGTTGGGTTTGAGCACTACCTCTCTTGAACAACTATTTGCATAATTTGATTTTATTTATTCTGACGCAAGTAGCCTTGGCATAGAGCAAAAAGATTTCGAAAGCTTGTATATTGGGGAACCCATTCATTCTTACGAATATATTAATAACAGCTTTTGTGAAACAGAATTCCTTATGTATCCCATATTCCGTTCAGGTAGTGTTGTATTATTTGCATATGAAATCCAGCAGGGAAACGACCAGCCTATTATACAGCTAACGGAGTGTTTTACAAAAGAACTGACAAAGTACTGTACAACTGACGATAGAATTGCATTACTATATGATGCAAAGAAGTGCTACATATTGTCAACTAACGGAGCCACGGAACTTTGTACTTTCAGTTACTCGGTTGATTCCCGAAGTGACTATAGTACATCTATAACGAGTGACGCACTTACATATAGCAAAGTGGTTTATACGGAACTTGTAGGTAAATCTCCTCTTAATTATAGCCATACTGCTGGGGTAGCCCGCTCTAGCGCATCACTTATTGTTCCGTTTGTCTCTCAGAATCCGCCTTCAAATATTTGTTGGGCTGCGTCTATTGCATGTATTGGAAATTACTTAACTTCTTATAGCATCACAGCGATATCTATTGCGCAGTCAGTTTATGGTTCTAATTGGAATCAAGGTGCCTCAACTAGTACCGCGTTAGATGCACTTTACAACGTATATTGGATAAGATATAGTTATTATGCCAATACTGCTCCAACTGATTCGCGCATCTATAATAATATTAGTGGAGGATATCCTGTCTACTCGCGATGGAGATGGACAAATGGATATCATGCTGGTGTAATCAGGGGAATAGAGACCGGCTCGTATGTTCTTGTCATGGATCCTGAATATGGGTTTATTGTCGCTAATAAATCTTCAACCGTATACTCTTATGTAAGTGGCTATTCTGGAGTTACCCTAACATTGGCCGGTTATGGTTCTATGTTGTCTTAAATCAGGAGTTATACAGTAAATCAAACAAGTATATGCTTAAAAATAGACTGAACAAATGGTTTGGTCTATTTTTTTGTTGCCGCAATTCTCGTTTCCACAGCAAACAACTCGTTATATAGCAACGTACGGATATACGCCTTAATATCCGTGATCTCCCCTGAGGAATGATTGCACAAATTCCAAAGCGCGTCCTCGACATGTGCCGCTGTGAGCTTGGCAAACTGAGCGCGAAGAACCTCAATCGGCCTGTTCGCCCCAGCGACGCGCAATGAAGGCATCGGTGTAATCAGCACATCTGTAATGAGTTCCACAATCTCATCAATGACCTCGCCATGTTCTTCTTTCAGCGTGTCCGCCTCGATCTGCTCCGCAACATCATTGCGAACTGTCTCATAGTGCTGCGCTGTCAGGTCGGTTATTCCTTCACGCTTAGGCATAGAGATACCCGTATTGATTGATTGACTGATATGACAACTAGGAAGCATAGTATTATTTAATTTATTATTACTAAAATCAGTATTATTTATGGGGTGTACTATTTGCACCGCCAGAGGTGTACTATTTGCACCGCCAGAGGTATACTTTTTACACCTCTGGAAAGTGCCTGTTTCTACCGTGTTATCTTGAGGTGTACTTTTTACACCTCTTGAGGTGTAAGTTGGGGAATTGTCTGAAAGATGGGGTTGCGCGGATAGCTGTGGCTGCTCACTCTCTTCTTTTTTTTCAGCCGGTATGCCTGTTTCTATACAAGTTACCAACGGAAAACCCTGCTGTTCGTCAGTTTCGCTGACGGTAATAAAGTTCAGGACATATCCTTATCTTCATATAATCCATGCCGTCCTATTTGGCGTCAATGCGCTCCATCCCACCGTCCGCGTCGTTCTGCATAGCCCGCACAGCTCCACGGTGCGTTGTGAATACTTGGCTGCGGATTTTCTTTCCTTGCGGAGTACGGTTTAGAAGCTTGAAACCGTCATCGGTTGGCCGGATAGTGGCAGTGCATCCGTAGAAATCTTTGTAACGTTCAATCATGTATGAGCCCCCCTTAAAACAATAATTCATCTTCCCCGATGGTGGAATGCTCCGTTGTTGGGGCAGAGGTCTTGAATCGACGCTTTTGCATAGATTCAAGATTCTCACGGTAATACCGTTTGTAGGCATGGTGGTCAACACGATTAGGCTTTACCATGCACAATTCTTTGTCGCTTTGAGCAAGCGAAGTGCAATGCGTATTGGTATGCCCGTCCTCCCAATGGCAAGTGACAGTCGAGCCGTCCACGTAAAGGACGGTATACCATGTCTGCCAATAACTACACCAATACGTTTTGCCAAGCTCATGCTTTGCACCGCGCGGCAGGGGAACGGCTTCAAAGCCGTATTCCTCACAACATTCACGAAGAACGTTACTCACTATGACTATCCTCCTAAGATAATTAATAGTAGAAATAAAAAAGCACTCTCCAATTTGGAAAGTGCCACCATAAATTATAATCTTCTATCTGGACTTGCTTAGTGCGCGGTCTTTTAACGCTCTGGATTCATCCAACGTCTTTATACGGCTTTTTAGAGCCATCTCCACATACTCTTGCAACATATAGATCATAGGTAGGTCAAGGTTGTCTTCCCCCTGATAGCTCTGGATGCAATAAAGGTAACGCCCCTTGTCAGTGTACTTGATATCAATAGGCGGATAGCCTGCCTTCATAAGTTCAAAGTTCACAAGCAGTCTGCCTGTACGTCCGTTTCCATCAATGAATGGGTGTATACTCTCGAAAGCTAAATGGAAAATAGCAGCGCGCTTCACTGGATGCCATACCTGCATTTCACCATTATATCGCTCCATAAGCTCGGCCATATTTGCAGGTACAAACTGCGCAGCAGGAAGCACCACATCTGAGCCGCTTATATAAACACCGATCGTGCGATAATGGCCTCTTTCTTCTTCGTCCCTCAGTAATATATGGCTATGAATGCGACAGATGAGTTCTTCTGTCAGCTGCGAATCGGATATAGCTTCCTTTCTTACAAGCGCAAACGCCTCCCTATGTCCAATGGCGTCAAGGTGGTAGCGCAACGGCTTGCCCTCGATGGTCATATCTTCTTTGAGAACACGGAAGGTATCCTGCTCTGTGAGCGTGCTGCCTTCGATGGCATTAGTGTTATATGTGTAGCGCACCATGAAATCTTCCATAATACGCTCATTAGCGGTGGCCGAAAGAGGGGGTAACGCCCGCATTTGCCTATACAACTCGTCTAATTTTTCAAACATGACAACTTCCTCCTTCCGCTTAGCATGAGTATACCATAAACCCCAAGAGCATGAGAATGTTTTTCTTTCTTCCCACCGTTGTAGGGGGCCTTATCTGTGTTGATCCGTATATCCTCTTTTAAAATAAAAAAGAATGTAAAACTTGCATTCTGGAAAATACTCTGATAGGATACAGCCATCCAAATAAGTGCCCCTTGGTATGTCAAGATACCATCCCGCGCCGTTGCAGTAACAGACAAGCACTTTAAAGGATTTGTAGGTCGATAGCGCAGCTTTCTTTGGCAGGGGGGCTGCGGTATTCTTTATAATTCAAAGAGAATAAAAAGAAAATGAAGTTTATGTTTACATGATAGTAGCATCTGCTGCCATGTCTTCGAGAATGTCGGCAATCGGGTCGCCGGTGCATTGAATGTAGGAAGCGGTGAACGGAACGCCGTTGGGATCTGCGGGGAATACGCCGCAGCTATGCATGGTGTAATAACCGCCAAGGCCCGCAGCTACAATTTCATCCATGGTCGCGCCGCGCATACACTGGTGAATCATGGTACCGATCATTTCCCAGTGCGCCATTTCTTCCGTGCCTATGTCGTTTAATGTTGCCTTTACGCGGTTATCGGGCATCGAAAAGCGCTGCGTAAGATAGCGCATGCCTGCTGCGAGTTCGCTGTCGGGCCCACCGTACTGCGCCATGAGGAACTTGGCCATGCGCACATCGGGCTTGGTGATGTTGATGGGGTATTCAAGCTTTTTGAGATAAATCCACATATGCCATCCTCCTTACTGCCACGGCCATGCCGAGCAGACGTAGCAGCCCGCATCCGGAGAAGGCGAGTGCCCGAAGTTCATAAGCGGGCAATACTCCGCTTCGTACTGCTTGATGAGCTGCTCAAGCTTTTCGGAATAGCACAGATAATCTCTGAGCGCCATCTCGTCATTTGGGTGTGTGTCGATGTAGAGATTCAGTTCAACGCATACAAATTGGTATTCGCTGATCTTTGAGAGAAGTGCTGCCTGCGATGCTTCCATACCGATTTCCCCCTTAATAACAACCGCACGATTGGACGAGTTCCGGGAACAGTGTTCCCTTTTCGAGCGCGTCAGTTGGGCAGAAACCGAACGTATACTCCTGTATGGGAAACTGAAGCTGCGCAAGTTCGCTGACACCTGCTACCGCACCGATGTCCGCACAGGGCGATTCGCATGCCATTCCTGCCATCACGGTATTATCCATGACAGTAGGACACGCAGGGCTCGTTTGGCATGTGTTCATGTGAGCACAGCTGCACTTAGCCCGCGCATAGCCGCTTTTATACACGGTCATTCCTCCTTATGGGCTTTTTAGTATAGTATGCATAGTCGGCGTCCGTTGACAAACGAATCATGAATTATCGTTATATTGCTGTTAATTTATGGTAATTTGGCGATGATGTTCATGTACAGCGGTCTATGCATGTGTTAAAATAGAAACGATTTTGTACATTGGTTAGAGAAGGAGCACAGAGGAATGTTAAAAGCGGAAGGTTTAACCAAAAAATACGGCTCATTTCGGGCGAACGACAATATCAGCTTCACTGTAGCTCCGGGTGAGATTGCGGTACTTTTAGGGCCTAACGGAGCGGGAAAATCCACAGCCATTAAGGCCATCGCAGGATTATTAAGGTTTGAGGGTAAAATTGAAATCGGCGGTTTCCCGAACAAAAGCGTTGAGGCGAAGCGCCTTTTAGGGTACATTCCCGAAATGCCCTCAGCTTACGACCTTTTAACTATCGACGAGCATATGCAGTTCATCGCGCGCGCCTACAACCTCGATACAAAATGGGAGGAAAGGGCAGAGATGCTTATAAAAAGGCTCGAGCTTGATGATAAGACAAAAAAGCTCGGCAAGGAACTCAGCAAGGGTATGCAGCAAAAGCTCAGCATCTGCTGTGCGCTCTTGAGTGAACCTAAGCTATTGCTCATTGATGAACCTATGGTAGGCCTCGACCCGCACGCCATCAAGGAATTAAAAAAGATACTTCTTGAAGAGAAGGAAAAAGGCACAACGCTCCTTATTTCAACGCATCTACTTGACAGCGTGGAGGAACTTTGGGATAAGACACTTATTTTGATGGACGGGAAAATTGCCGCAGTGCGCACCAAAGAGGAGCTTTCTGAGACGGGTGAGTCGCTCGAGCAGCTATTCTTTGATATCACCGAAAAAAAGGATGAGACCGCGCTATGAGCACTGTAAGTTATGTGCTTTTAAGAAGCATTAAAAACGGCTTCAAGCAGGCGTTTAAAAAGCCCGCAGCGCTTATAGGCTATTTAGTCCTTCTTGCGCTTGTCATTTTCACACTTGTGTCGGGGGATTATGTGGAGGCAGGTGCGCCCAGAAACCTCGAGGTTTTTGCTGCAATTGTGCTCGCTATCTATTTCTTCATATTGGTACTGTCGGCAGCACAGGGGCTTAAGCAGGGCTCGACATTGTTTCGCATGGCAGACGTTAATCTGCTATTTACCTCGCCTGTTAAGCCGCAGACCATTTTGGTGTACGGCATCGCGCGGCAGCTTGGCATATTGCTGCTTGCCTCAATCGGAATGCTCATGCAGTACACAAATTTGCGCATGAACTTCGGTTTGGGCGGTGGCGCGGTGGCAGGGCTCATGACGGGCTATGTTCTCATTGGCATCGCCTCGCAGCTTTTAAGCGCAAGCCTGTACGCATTTTGCGCATCGCGACAAAACGCGCGCGGCATTATCAACTATATTATCCGTGGGCTCTTTGTTGTGCTCGCCATTGGCTTCGTGGCATATGTGATGGTCACAGGCGGCAGCGTGGGGGAGGGCTTAAAGAATTTCTTTGGTGCAAGTTGGTGGAACTATGTACCTTTGCTTGGCTGGACGCAGGCGATTGCGGTCTATGCTGCACACGGCGATTGGATGATGACCCTCCTGTTTGCTGCGCTCTCAATAGCAAGTTGTATCGCTTTGGGTATTTGGCTCTATAAAACCAGCTCCGATTACTATGAGGACGTGCTCCTTTCGGCTGAAAACACGTATCTTACTAAGGAGGCAGCAAAGGAAGGCCGTTTGATAAGCACGGGGGCGGTCAGCAAGCGCGCTCGTAAGGACTTCGGCCCGCTCAAGGGAAAAGGTGCGTCGGCATTTTTCTACCGCGCGTGGCGCGAGCAGCAAAAGAAAGGGCTTTGGCTTTTCACACTGACCACCATAGGTGCGCTTGCAGGTCCATGCTTTGTACTTATCCTAAAAGCATCCTCGGGAGGAGAGCTGGATTCCATCGGCCTATGGCCGGGGCTTTACTTCTCGGCCTACATGCTCGTGTTTTTATCCATAAAGGATGGGCTTGCAAACGAGTTGACACATCACCCGTTGTTTTTAGCCCCCATCAGCGCGTGGCGAAAGCTTGTTGCGGTATCTTTGCCGCAGATGATCAAGTTCGCGGTGGACGCATGCGTATTTGCGCTGGTAGCCGTGATTGTACTAAAGACTGCCGTTTCCGAAGCACTTTTTGCGGCAGTTGCCTATGCGAGTATGGGTGCGGTTTTCGCAGCATGCATCGTGCTTGTGGAGAGGCTGTTGAGCAGAAGCAAAAATGCCATACTCGTGATAATGGTTTATCTCGGAATACTCGTTGTGGTGCTGCTGCCCGGTTTCGTCGCAGGCGGCATACTGCAATCAAGTTCCTTTGCAGTAGGCTACCTTGTTTGTGCCGCATGGAACCTAATCGCCTCATCGCTCATATTGTTCTTCTGTCGCAACCTTTTACACTCCATGGAGACATAGGAGAAGTCTATGACGCAAATTCACGAAAAAGCCGCAATGTATTGCATATTTCCTCACACGCTGGGCAAAGAAGGAATTGCAAACAGGCTTTTTTTGTGATATTCTACTGTGACGGCTGAAAATTCAGAGGCGCTTACATAGAAAAGCACCTCTAAATTTGGATGCTTCGGAACACTATTTTTCGGAGGTAACATTAATCACTATGGCGACTTTTGAAAAGCTGCCCGGCAGCAAGGTAAAACTCACAATCGAGGTTAGTTCAGAACAGCTATCGGCAGCTACGCAGGAAGCGTACGTCAAAACGCGCGGCAAGTACAATGTGCCGGGCTTCCGCAAGGGCAAAGCTCCCCGCGTCATGATCGAAAATATGTACGGTCCTCTCGTCTTTTTCGACGATGCTTTCGATATTTTGTATCCCAAGGCTTACGGAGAAGCTGTAAAGGAGCATTCCGTACAGACAGTAGATCATCCCGAAATCTCCATCGAGCAGATCGAAGACGGCAAACCCCTTGTTTTTTCGGCAGTTGTAGCCGTTAAGCCCGAAGTGAAGCTTGGGCAGTACAAGGGTATAGAAGTTTTGAAGCGCGAGTATAATGTTACGGACGAAATGGTTGACCGCGAGATTGATGCGGAGCGGGAAAAAGTTGCCCGCTTTACCGAGGTTGAGCGTCCCGTAGAAAACGGTGACAACGTTAACCTTGATTACTCCGGTAGCGTGGACGGCGTTAAATTTGACGGCGGTACCGCACAAGGGCAGGAGCTAATAATTGGCTCGAACACCTTCATACCGGGCTTTGAAGAGCAGATGATCGGCATGAATATTGGAGAGGAAAAGCACCTCGAAGTTACCTTCCCCGAAGAATACCATGCAGAGGAACTCAAAGGTAAAAAGGCCGTGTTTGCCGTAAAGGTCAACAGCATCCAAGTGAAGGAGCTTCCCGAAGCGGACGACGATTTTGCCAAGGATGTTTCCGAATTTGATACCATTAAGGAATTCCGCGACGCAAAGCGCAAAGAGCTTGAAGAGCGCTTCAAAAAGAACGCCGAGATCGAAAAGGAAAACGAAGCTGTTGGTAAGGTCGTGGAAAATGCCGAAGTTGAAATTCCAGAAGCCATGGTGGAGCGCCAGGTGGACGCTTCCGTGCAAAACATCGCCTACCGTCTTGCTTCGCAAGGTCTTTCGCTTCAGGACTACCTTAAGTACACCGGTACCCATGAGCACGACATGCGCGACAGCTTAAAGCCCGAAGCGCTTAACCGCGTCAAAGGTCAGCTCGTGCTTGAAGCCATCTCTAAGGCTGAAAACGTAACTGCGGACGAAGAAGCCGTGGACGTTAAACTTAAGGAGTATGCCGAACGTTCCAGGACGGAGCTTGAAACCTTCAAAAAGAGCCTTACCCCCGATGATATTGCCTATTTTGAGGACCAGGTGATCGTTGAAAAAACGCTTTCCATCATCATGGATAATGCCATCGAGAAAGAAGCCGATAAGGCTGGAAAGCCCGCGAAGAAAAGCACGAAAAAGGCAGCGGAGTCTCAAGATGGGGTAAAGACCGAAAAGGCGGAGAAGCCCGCGAAGAAGACCGATGAAAAGGCGGCGGACGAAAGCGCTGACGCAGCACCGAAAAAAGCGGCAAAAAAAGCGGCCGCAAAGAGCGAAAAAGCCGAATAAAATATAAAGTCGGCGGCTGTTTAAGCCGAAATAGCATTTAGGAGGTGCGGCATGAATCTTGTACCCGTAGTTGTGGAACAAACAAACCGCGGCGAACGTTCCTATGATATCTATTCCCGCCTGCTCAAAGACCGCATCGTGTTTTTAGGCGGCGAGGTCGATGATGACGGCGCAAACCTTATCGTGGCGCAGCTTCTCTTTTTAGAGGCGGACGATCCGGATAAGGATATCAACCTATACATCAACAGCCCGGGCGGCTCGGTAACGGCTGGTATGGCCATCTACGATACCATGCAGCACATCAAGTGCGACGTTTCTACCATCTGCATAGGCATGGCGGCGAGTATGGGTGCGTTTTTGCTTGCTGCAGGCGCAAAGGGTAAGCGCAAAGCGCTTCCCAACAGCGAGATATTGATTCACCAGCCCTTGGGTGGCGCGCGTGGCCAGGCAAGCGATGTTGCCATCCACGCCGAGCAGCTCTTGAAAACCCGCAAGAAGCTCAACGAGATACTTTCAAAGCGTACCGGCCAACCCATCGAGAGAATCGCTGCCGATACCGAACGCGATAACTACATGACAGCCGAGGCCGCTAAAGAATACGGCCTCATAGACGACATCATCCCTCCAAGGAGGTAAACATGGCAAAATTTGACGATAAGGGCTCTGTGCGGTGCACATTCTGCGGCAAATCGCAGGATGAGGTGCATCGCGTTATCGCGGGCCCTGGTGTATATATCTGCAACGAGTGCGTGGACCTCTGCCAAGAAATCCTGGAGGAGGACTTCGGCAGTGTTAAAATGGACATGACGGAGATTCCAAAACCCGCCGAGATCGTGGCTACCATGGATCAATACGTCATAGGCCAAAACGATGCGAAAAAAGCGCTCGCGG
>JAEWZS010000111.1 GCA_023458355.1 Bacillota bacterium | reverse complement strand
TCCAAGGAAATCGTCAAAAGGCTCCTTAAACAGCCCAATGGCCCGGAAAAGCTCATGAGCGATGCCGAGGCTGCATTTGAGGCCGCATGGGAGCTTTATATTTCGGGCTTTGCGCCCGCGGGCGCTTTTTTGGCGCGCTGCGTAAAGAGGGTTCAATTTAAAGCACGCGTGAAGGACAAGCTTATTTTTGAGCGCGAGTCGTTTTTGAAAACGCTATCATCCGTCGATCCAAAGCTTCGCAAAAACGCAGCGCGGCTAATGGGAGAGTTGGAGATCCCTGAAGCCGTACCTCTTTTATTGGAAGCACTGAAAAGCGAGCCTCAAAGGTTCGTGAGGCCGTCGCTTATTTTAGCGCTCGGCAAGATTGGCGGTAGCGAAGTGCTAAAGGCACTTCAATCGTACATTGTACCTGACGCGATCGATGCAAGCGAAACGAAGCATGCAATCGCTGAGCGAGATGCACTTACTACTGCGCTTGCGGCATTGGCTTCTCCCAAGCGGCATACATTTACAAATCTTAAACGTCCGTATTTAATAGAGCTTCGTGCGCCGGACAGGCTTTCAGTAATACTCGAAAATGAGCTTCGTGCACTCGGCTTTTCAGACGCACACGCGGTCGATTCTTCCTCGGTGCGGCTTACAACAGATAACATCACGGGTCTCTATGAAGCGCGCAGTTTTCAGGAGCTTTTGTTTGTCGCAGCAGACGATGCTGCGCTAATTCCAAAGAGCATCGTGTTTAAGGCAAAGCCATTTTTAGAAGAGTTGATGGTAAGTTCACATGAGGGAGAACCGCCCTTTGGTTGCCGCGTTGAAATCCGCGGTAATGTAGAAGAGAGAGCAACGCTAGCCAAGGAGACCGCGCAGCTTCTTCAAGGCAATGTGATTTTAAATGCTCCCGGCAGCTATGAAGCGGAGCTTCGCGTCGAACCGAAAGTAAATGGAGGAGCACGTCTTTTCATAAAGCTGCATTCTGTTTTGGATGACCGTTTTTCCTACCGTTTAGCGGCTATACCAGCATCCATACATCCTGCAACCGCTGCGGCAGTGCTCCGCTATGCGGGCGCATATTTAAAGGAAAACGCACGCGTTCTCGACCCGTTTTGCGGCAGCGGCACATTGTTGATCGAACGCGAAAAGTATAGAAGCTGCGAAGCGCTGACGGGTGTTGATATTGCGCACGCGGCCATCGATATTGCGCGGCAAAATGCTGCGGCAGCGGAGAGCCATGCGAAATTTATCGTGAACGATTGCCTGCGTTTCACGGCGAATCGTAAATATGACGAGGTTATTGCAAACCTTCCTTTCGGCAACCGCGTGGGGACACATCAACAAAATGAACGCCTTTATAAAGCTTTTGTCACGCGTCTGTCGGAGTGGCTCAAGCCCAATGGGGTAGCGGTGCTTTACACCATGGAGTTCACGCTTTTAAAAAATCTTATACGCGAAACACCCGCACTCAAATTGATTGCGCAGGAGAGAACCGAGGCAGGAGGGCTCATGCCCGGCATATTCGTGCTGCAAGTGAAGCCCCGGTAAACTATAAAAAGAGGAACACGCATGTATTTTCAAAAAGATTGGCTTTTAAGACAGATACAGATAACCGCGCAGATGATGGCAAAGGCTGTTTTTAACAAAAGTACCCCGTTTTACGAGATGGAAAACCGTGAGGTTCAGACTGCGGGCGACTTGTTACACGAAAAACTGATGCGACTTTTGGAAGAAGCGCGCGTTAACGAAGCGGAGGATCTGCTGTTTGAAGAGCTCGAACAATACGGCATCACATGCCTTAGGGCTGCACTCGATTTTTATGCCCGTCTCAATGAGTTTGACGACGAAACGCTCACACGAAACGGTTTTGAGCGCGAAGAGATCGCGCAGGGGCTTGAAGATATCAAAAACATGTTCGGAATTATTCTTTGATCCTATTCATTGTTTCACATGAAACAATTCCTATCTATGTTTCACATGAAACAATCCATGTCACGGCATTGTGTTTTTCTCAACATATGCTATATAATGAAAAAGCACGAATGTTGCTGTATTTGCTCGGATCATTCAAAAATCGGAGGGCGCTTATCATTGGCTAAGATTATCGCGGTAGCGAATCAAAAGGGCGGGGTGGGCAAAACCACCACGACCGTCAATCTTTCCACCTGCGTGGCGCAGGCGGGTAAACGCGTGCTCTGCGTGGACATAGACCCGCAGGGGAATACCACGAGCGGACTCGGCGTCGATAAGGACAAGCCGGAGCATAGCGTTTACGATGTGCTCATCAACGGTGTCAGCGTAAAAGAAGCCTCCGTAAACACGGTGGTGGATGGCTTAAAAGTACTCCCTTCGCGCAAGGAGCTTTCGGGCGCTGAGGTGGAGCTTGTCGGCATGCTTGCACGTGAACAGGTGCTAAAACGCGCTTTGGCGCAGGTCGCAGGTAATTTTGATTTTATTTTTATCGACTGTCCGCCGTCGCTCGGCCTTCTCACCATAAATGCGCTCACGGCAGCAAATACGCTTTTGGCGCCCATCCAATGTGAATATTATGCGCTCGAAGGACTTTCGGACCTAATGAACACCGTCAAACTAGTCCGCGCGCATTTAAACCCCGGGCTTGAAGTAGAGGGTGTGGTTTTAACCATGTTCGATGCGCGTACCAATTTGAGCGCGCAAGTGGTGACAGAAGTCAAAAAATTCTTCAAGCAAAAGGTTTATAAAACCATTATCCCACGTTCTGTTCGTTTGAGCGAAGCCCCGAGCTTCGGGCTTCCCATCACCCTTTACGATGATAAATGCTCCGGCGCGAAGGCGTATCAGGCGCTTGCAACAGAGCTTTTGGAAAAGAGCGAACAGGCGTAAGCAAACGCCTCGTTTGCTCCATTAACCGACAGGAGAGTATGAATGGCGCTCAAAAAAGGACTTGGCAAGGGGCTTGACGCGCTCCTTGGGGATTATACCGCCGCACCGCCGGAAGGCGTGAAGCAGGTGGATGTACATGATATCGATACCAATATAGAACAGCCGCGTAAGGCATTTGATGAGGAAAAGCTCAAGGAACTTTCGGCTTCCATTTCCATGCACGGTGTGGTGCAGCCCATTTTGGTACGTCCAAACGGTGCGCGCTTTACCATTGTCGCGGGTGAAAGGCGCTTTCGCGCTGCACGCATGGCGGGGCTTACGCATGTGCCCGTCGTGGTGCGCGACATGGAGGATTCTGCTGTGCTCGAGGTGGCACTTATAGAAAACCTCCAGCGCGAAGATCTTAACCCGATTGAAGAAGCAGCGGGCATCCGCTTTTTGATGCAGCAGCATGACCTTACACAAGAGGAGGTTTCCACCCGTCTTGGGAAAAGCCGCCCCGCTATAGCCAATTCTTTAAGGCTATTGAACCTTCCCGAGAGCGTACAAGCTTTGCTGCGCGACGGGAAGCTCTTAGCGGGTCACGCGCGTGCGCTTGTTACCATAAAGGATGCGTCCGTGCAGGAGACGCTTGCAAAGAAAATCGCAGAGGAGGGCTTATCCGCGAGAGAGGCGGAGGCTAGGGCAAAGGCAGCTGTTGAGCTTGGCACGAAAGATTTAGAAAAGCGTGTACCGCGCAAGGAAAAGCTCAACGCCGATGCGGACCTAGCGGAAGCAGAGGCAAGGCTTCGCGAAAAGCTTGCCACCAAGGTGAGCATTTTAGGCTCGCAAAAAAGCGGCAAGCTGATTATTGAGTATTTTTCAAAAGACGATTTGAATTTGCTGTATGATTTGCTGATGCAAGAATAAAGAATAATAAGTTCGGGGAACTTTGTGTATTTATGCTCCGTTTCAGTATATAGAAGGTGCTTTGTACCGTCAAAAGCTGAAGAAGGAGCATATTTTTATGAAGAAGGGCATTTTGTTTGCAGTAGCATTGCTTGTGCTTAGTACGGCATTTGTGGCTGTTGCGTGCGAAAAAACTGAAACAATTGGGGCAACGGTGCTCGCGGCAGATGATAAAGGCATCATGGTGGAGCCGGATGAGGGAACAAATGCATATGCATCGGCAGATTAGATTTACTTTTCATGCAGCAATGCAGCAGAATTTAAAGCCGGTGACAGGGTGCAAATTATATTCAACGGTGTGATAGCAGAGAGTTACCCCGCGCAGGCAGTCGCAAAGAGCGTGGAGCTTTTGGAGAATATAGCGATTCCGATTGACTGAGTTATTTCATATCCCCGAAAATCTCTTGGAAGGAGCTTTCTGCGTAAGTGCGCAGCTCTTTTTGAAAAC
>JAEWZS010000110.1 GCA_023458355.1 Bacillota bacterium | reverse complement strand
CGCTTGCACAGCGCGGTTTGCCTCACGTTCAAGCTTCGTCAGTTGTACCTCGTCCAAGAACTTATCGAGATCGATGGTCACATAGTCCTCTGCCATATGAAAGCCTACGTTGACAGCATCAAAAAGCGTGTTTGCTACACCCGAAAGTATATGCTCTCCCGTATGCTGTACACTGTGGTCGCGCCGTTTTTCTTCATTAAGCTGCACCGTAACTTCCGTGCCTACATCAAGCGGCGTTTTCGTTTCATGAAAAACAGATTCACCTTCCTCGCGGACATGGAACACGGGGATATCGTTTAAGAATCCTTCGTCTGAAAGTTGCCCCCCGCCCTCAGGGAAAAGTACTGTTTGATTTAGTAAAACCTCATAACCGTTTTCCGTTTTTTTGCACGCAAGTACCGTTGCGAGGCAGGTCGTCAAATTTGGCAGCTCATGATACAGCCTTTTCGTCATAGCACATCATACTCCTTAAAGCCTTCGCCGCGAACCTCCGTGGCATTATGCAAAATGGTGAACGCAGCGGGGTCTGTTTGCTTTACAATTCTAATAGCCTCGGAGACCTCGCTTCGCCTGACGACCGTCATAATCATTGCCTTTTTTTCGCCGGTATAACCCCCGCGCACCTCAAATTCGGTAACGCCGCGTCCAGTTGCCTCTGCGAGAGCAGCAATTATCTCCTTGGGCATTCCTGTAATAATCATAATTACCTTGGCAAAATCAATGCCCTGCATAATAGCGTCAATTACCTTACCCTGTACAAAAATGGCGACGCCTGAATAGAGCGCTATCTCTATATCCTTAAATATGATGACCGCAATCAAAATTACAATAGCGTCGATGATCATTAATAGCGTACCGGCAGGTATATGCGGAAAGGGTTTTCTTAGAATCATGCTGACCATATCCGTACCGCCCGTTGTGATGCCGCGCGAGAAAGCCACGCCCACACCCGCGCCGATGAGCGCACCGCCTAATACCGATGCGAGAAGAATATTGCTTGTATACACGGGCAGATAGGGGCGCAAAAGATCGACTAAAAGCGAAAACACAACACTTGCAGCGATGGTCTTGATGAGGTTTTTAAACCCGAACATCCTCCAACCGATTACAAGTATGGGCACGTTGAACGCAAACGACAGCGCACCTACGGGGAGGTTTGCCACAAAGCCGATGGCGGTAGCAAGGCCAGATACGCCGCCCGGAGCCAGCTTGTTGGGGATGGTAAACACCACCATTCCAAGAGCCATAAGCAAGCACCCGAATAAAATAGCGGCTGCGTCCGTAGCGTGGCTTTTAAAACTTTTCATACTTGCACCTTCTTTTGGAATAATTACCCGGCAGTATGGATTATATCATACTGCCTTATGGTGCAGAAAGATATTTGGTGAGGTTTCATAAAAGGTATAGCAAAATATCCGGCCTTTCGACCGGATATCTTACTATGTTTACTTTTCTTATTTTATGCTTCCACCGCGGTCTGGACAAGTCGTGTGTTTTCACCCAATGCCTTTTGCCATTTCAACATGCAGGCCCTTAAGCGCGCATCAAATTCGATATCGTCCATGCCTTTACAACTCATTTCTTCAAGCACTTCCATCTCGAGCGGACCGCTTTCATTCCAAAACCGCTGAAGTGACCTAAAGGAGCAGGCGTTGAGCGACAATTCGAATTTCAGCCGTTTGAGTGTGCCGTTCACATTACGGGAAAAACCCACAAACGACGCGCCATGCGTGTCAAAAAGGCGATAGACACCCGCGATAGCTTGGTTCATTAATAACTGCCCTGCCCCACGGTTTTCACGCGCGCATCGTACTGTACGATGTTAAGGCCTGTACGCCATTGTTCAACGGCATCTGCATAAAGCTTATTCTGCTTCTCGGTGAGAAGCTGTGTCTTTACTTTTTCCTTAACGGCTTCAAACGTTACGGGGGTTGTGTCCACTGCGGCGGTTTTCTTGATGATATGAACGCCTGCGGAGCTCGGAACGGGTGCGCTTACCTCACCGATTTGAAGCTTAAGCGCAGCTTCGGAGAATTCGGGGTAATACTTATTGGCATTGGCTTCGCTCAAAAGATAGCCGTTTTTATAGGCTTCCTGCTTCATGCCTTCATCTTCGTTGTATTCCTCAATGAGCGCATCAAAATCCGCACCGTCGGCAAGCTTTTGCTCAATCTCGGCGACGATGGCATCAACATCCTTCGTTTCACCTTCTGCGGCACTCTTTACGAGAATATGCTTTACGTAGAAATACCCCTCGGGTGCTACAAGCGGGCCAACCGAATCAGCATACAGGGTGTTTTGCCAATCGGTATAATAAGCGGCGGGATCTGTGCTGTAGGTAGTTTGCTCCAAAGCAAGCTTCTGGTCGTACCAAGCCCTTACTTCCTCGTCGGTAACGGCTGCTGCAGAAATGACCTGCTCTTTAATCTTCACAGCAAGCAGGTTTTCACGCTCCTGATCTTCCACGAGTTTCTTATATGCGTCGTAGGTAAGGTCGTAATCCTTGAGGTATTCGACGAAAAGCTTCATTTCCGCTTCCTTGATGGCGGCCTCGTCGGTGATGCTCTCATCTACCTCGTCTTTATAATCGGCAAGCGCGGCATCCAGCTGTTCCTGCACGTTTGCGGCGAGCTTCTGTTCGTCCTCTTCATTTAACTTGATGCCTTCCTTATGCGCCTGTGCAACGGGGATGGCGCTTCCAATGAGTGCATCAAACGTCATCTGCTTAAGCTCTGCTTCGGGGTCATCAGTCGCAGTCTGGATGAGCCCGTACTGGTAGTAGCTTTGATACATGGAATAGGTATTGGAAAACTCCGAATACAAAATTTCCACATCGCCTACTTTCGCTACGACGGGATTGGTGATTACTGCGTTACATCCGGTAACTGCGAGCATCATAACGGCGATGAGAAATGCCGCCGCGGCGAACGCGCGATTGCTTTTGTGCTGCATGTCTTTGTTTCTCCTCCGGTAAACGGCTTATGCCGCTTTTATAGTCGGGATTTCTATAGTATCCTTACAGTGAGTTTAGCTTAAAACGGTCATTTAAACCGCAGGACTTCGGCTTTCCTCACCTTCAGTATTTTATCCCCTCGTTAATCGCCTGTCAACGAACCCTTTTTGAAATCTCTGTGGCAAAGCTGCTTTCTATACCCGCCTGCTTGTTTTTATGCTAAATATGCCAAAGATGGCTGTTCTTCGCAGGTTTAGCTTGTTAAAAGGAGGGCTTATGTGGTAACATAAAGAGAATTAAAATAAGGCATGCATGTTTTGGCGGCCTTCTATCCTTACTATACTTTGGAGGTATTCCTTATGGTAATGGCCGGTGACTTTAGAAAAGGCGTTACGGTCGATATCGACGGGCAGGTTTGGCTCGTTGCGGACTTTCAGCATGTCAAACCCGGCAAGGGCGCTGCGTTCGTACGCACTCGCCTTAAGAACGTTATGACGGGCGCCGTACTCGAGCGTACCTTTAGCCCGACGGACAAGTATCCGCGCGCGGTAATCGAAACCAAGGAGATGCAATATCTTTACAGCGACGGCGAGCTTTACTACTTCATGGACACGGAAACCTACGAGCAAATCCCGCTCAACCACGATCAGGTAGAAGACGCCATCAACTATATTGTAGAAAACCAAAACGTAAGCATTCGCTTTTACAAGGGCAGCGCCTTCTCCGTGGAAGCGCCCAACTTTGTTGAACTGACCGTAACAGAGACAGAGCCCGGCTTCCGCGGCGACACCGCAACCGGCACCAACAAACCCGCAACGCTTGAGACGGGCCTTAAGATCAGCGTTCCTCTTTTCGTCAACGAAGGTGACCGCATCCGTGTGGATACCCGCTCGGGTGAATATATGGAGCGCGTATAAAACCCTGCTTTCATAAATACTGGGCTACAACAGGAAAGGAGATACATACATGAGCTATATTAAAGAAAAGGTCTCTTACCTTCGCGGACTGGCCGAGGGACTCGGCGTAGGCAGTGACGCGACCGGTAAACTTCTCAACGAGATCATCGCTACGCTCGACAGCATGGCCGACGCCTTAGACGAAAACGAAGCCGCCATCATGGAATTGGATGAGTGCGTAGACGATATCTACGAGGAAATCGACGAAATCGATGAACTTCTCTACGACGACGAAGACGATGACTTTGTGGAATTTGAATGCCCTAACTGCGGGGAGACCGCTTTCTTCGACAAGGAAATGCTCGAAAACAGCGAGAACCTCATTTGCCCCAACTGCAACGCCTCCATCGTCACAGAGGAAGACGACGAAGAATAATCTTTAACGCATCAAAAAGCGTACCGTTTCTTAGAAACGGTACGCTTTTTTTCGGAGGGGGATGATGCTACTTGAACTCTGACATCACCTTTTCACCAAAGCTGTTATCGACGAGAGTAGAGAAATCCACACGAGCGCTCAGTACGCCCGCTCCATCCATAACATCCTGTAATCGCGTGAAAGCGTCTTCGGTCATGGTGGGTATGTCAGTCCAAGAGTCTGTGGCACGGTAGCTCTTTGCCACAAGTTCCAGCGTTGCTTGCTCGGCATCCGGGAAAAACGGCAGCATGGCCTTTGCGACCTCCGCATCGGAGGCGGTCTTAACATAAACTTGGGCGCGGTAAATAGCGCGTACAAATGCCTCAACGAACGCCGGGTCCTCGTCTATGGTCTTTTGCTGTACCATGAATGTCGTGTAGGGCACTTCGCCGCTTTCAAGGCCCATGTTGGCGACTTTATACCCCTTCCCTTCCTTTTCGAACAACGATGCTGTTGGCTCGAACAAAGTTACATAATCCCCCGTTCCGCTTTCAAACGCACCGCCCATGAGGCTAAACTGGATGTTGTCGATCACCGTTACGTCCACATTGGGCTCAAGACCGTGTTCGCGCAGCACATAGCAAAGCGTCATATACGGCATGCCACCCGGACGTCCTCCAATGATGGTCTTCCCCGCGAGGCTTTCAAACTTGAAATCCGCCTCACTCTGCCTCCCTACGAGGAACGAGCCGTCCCGCTTGGTGAGCTGCGCGATAATGATGGGGTGATCCTCTTTCCCCTCATTCACCACGTAGACGCCCGTTTCCGGCCCCATGAGTGCTACCAGCGCATCACCCGACAAAAGCGCTGTCATGCTCTTATCGCTGCCGCCGCCCGTCACGATGGAAAGATCAATCCCCTCGTCTGCAAAATACCCGAGCGATACCGCAACGTAGAGCGGCGCGTAAAACACAGAACGCGTCACCTCGTTTAACGTGACCGCCCTCAACTCACGCTCCTTCGTACAGCCGCTAAATAGCGCTGCGATGAACAGAACCGCAAGCAGCAGCGTTAGTGCTTTTCTCATCCTATCCCCTCCAAATTTGATCAATCTCAGATTGCTTTATAGTATTCAGACAGCCAAAGAGTGTGAAAGTAAGGAGCTTTTTAAACATCGCACGCCGGGCTGCAGTGCCGCCGCGAGGCATACGCCTTACGACAGCGCCGTACTTGCACAGCGTGCGATGTAAAAGGAAACATTTGTGGCTTACCCCACCCCTTTAGAGGATGAAAATCGCAACGATTATTGTCGCAGCCATGCCGCAGAGCACCGGTACAAGGTTTTTACGCGCAAGTTCCTGCGCGCTTACGCCACAGATTGCCGCCACAGGGATAACTGCCCACGGGATGATGGTGCCGCCATCTGCCCAAACGGTAAGGATTTGCCCCAGTGCAGTGAGC
>JAEWZS010000109.1 GCA_023458355.1 Bacillota bacterium | reverse complement strand
GCATGTTATAAGCACCCTTCAAGCTCGTATTAACGACCGCGTCAAAATCGGCCTCTTTCATGGAAATCATAAGCGCGTCGCGCGTAATCCCGGCATTATTGATTAAAATGTCTACACTGCCGAAGGTACCTATAATTTTATCCACCGCTTCCTTTGCGGCGTAAAAATCCGAAACGTCGCAGCGATAGGCTTCCGCCCTTACGGCAAATTTGCGAAGTTCCTCAATCGTATTGTTCGCCGCTAAATCGTTACCGGCATAAATAAGAGCGATGTTTGCCCCCCTAGACGCGAGCGTAAGGGCAATTGCCTTTCCTATGCCTCGTGAGGCCCCGGTTACGACGGCTGTTTTTCCGTTAAGCATTTGTTCCTCCCGCATTGAGCGCATCAAGCGTTTCCTTAAGACTTGCTGCGTCCTGTACGCTATACACCTTTACCGATTCAGGTGCTGTTTTTTTCACAAATCCGCCGAGCGTTTTCCCGGGCCCGACTTCAATAAAGGTATCTACACCGTTTGCAATCAACGCTTCAATTGTTTTTTGCCACAGCACGGGGGATTTTGCCTGCTGCGCGAGCGTCTCGGAGAAAGTTTTTTCATAAGGCTCCGCTGTGAGGTTTGAGAATACGGGGTATTTTGGCGAATGAAATGTATAAGAAGATAATTCCGTAAAAAGCTTATCCGCCGCACCCGTCATCAAGGGAGAATGAAACCCTCCGCTCACACTAAGCGGTATGGCCTTTCCGCCCTCCTCTGAAACCTTTTTTATAAACGCCTCAAGCGCCGTCTTTTCTCCCGCGACCACCACCTGCCCCGGGCAGTTATAGTTTACGGGATAACCACCGTCAAAAGCTTTTGAAAGCTCCTCGATGCGCGCCGCATCAAGTTTAAGTATCGCCGCCATGCCGGACAAAACGCGCTCACTATCCTCTTGCATAAACTTGGCTCGCTTTGTAACAAGCCTAAATCCGTCGCTGTCAGAAAGCGCATCCGCGAAGGTAAGCGCGGCGATTTCCCCAAGGGAAAAGCCCGCCACAGCATACGGCTCAATGCCGTTTTCCTTTAGCGCGCGAGCAGCCGCCAAATTTACCGTGAACACGCAGGGCTGGGTATGAACTGTTTGCGAAAGCTCCTCTTTTGAGGCTTGAAAGCATTGTGTGCTCGTTTCAGGGCGAATGCTGTCGGCCATCTCAAACACGGCTCGCGCCGCGGCGGATGCTTCATATAGAGAAAGTCCCATCCCGGTATACTGTGCACCTTGCCCGGCAAAGAGGAATGCTATCCGCAAAGGATCGCACCTCCCTTTAAAAGCGTTTCGGCCTCACCCATTATCTCGCGAATGATGTCAGCAGCCGATTGCTCCTTTTTTACAAGAGCACAGCATTGGCCTGCCATAACGCTGCCGTTTTTCACGTCGCCTTCGCGCGCAGCACGCCGCAAAGCACCTGCACCGTAGGCTTCAAGCTCTTCGTTTGAAATGGTACTGTCATATTCGCGCCTTACAAATTCACGCATAAATGCGTTACGCAAGGCGCGCACGGGGTGCCCTAGGCGTTTACCCGCCGTTGCGGTATCGATATCCTTTGCTTCTAAGATTGCGTTTTTATAATTCTGATGAATGGTGCATTCCTTCGCTACAAGAAAGCGGGTACCCATCTGCACCCCTTTTGCACCAAGCATAAAGGATGCCGCAATACCGCGTCCGTCTGCAATACCGCCCGCCGCAATCACGGGGATCGTAACCGCATCGCACACCTGCGGCACAAGTGCCATCGTGGTGAGCTCGCCCACATGTCCGCCGGACTCGCCGCCTTCGGCAATCACGGCACATGCGCCGCTTCTTGCTACAAGCTTTGCTATAGCTACGGACGGCACAACAGGGATTACCTTGACGCCCGCGTCGAGCCATGCGCGCATATATTTAGAAGGTAACCCCGCACCCGTTGTTACAACGCTTACACGCTCGTCGATAATCACTCTCGCAATTTCGTCTGCATGGGGGCTCATGAGCATAATGTTTACGCCAAACGGCTTTTTGGTGAGCGCGCGTGCCTTTTTTATTTCACCGCGCACATAAGCCGCATCCGCATTCCCGGCTGCAATAATACCGAGCCCGCCGGCGTTGCTGACGGCGGAAGCAAGTTCTGCATCCGCCACCCACGCCATACCTCCCTGAAGAATGGGGTGTTCGATGCCCAATAGCCCGCAAAGTACGGTGTTCATGCGTTCGCCTTTCCGTTAAGCTTTTCAACGATTTCCACGAGTTCGCGTACGCTTGCAATGGGTGTCGCCGGATCGATTTCAACACTGAATGCTTCTTCCATGCTCATGATGAGCTCTACTCTGTCGAGCGAATCAAGCTCGAGCTGATCGAGTGTCGTATCGAGTGTGATTTCTTTAACGTCCATTCCTTTGTAGTCGGCCAGGATTTGCGCTGTTTTCTCGAAAATCATGATTTTGTCCTCCCAAAATAAAATGTATTTATGATTCCTTACACCAGCGCATTATGCATGCGCCGGATGTAAAACCCCCTCCAAATGCGCTAAACGCAAGCAGGTCGCCCTTTGAGAACTTATTTTTCCTGCGGCATTCATCAAGTAGAATCGGTATGCTCGCAGAAGAGGTATTGCCAAAGCGATCTATGTTGATAAGGTATCTGTCGCCGCTTATCTTAAGCTTGTTGATGGCAGCCTCGATGATGCGGGTGTTCGCCTGATGCGGTAACACGTAGGCGATATCTTCCTGCTTCACACCTGCAGCTTCGATAACCGCTTCAAGATCTTGACAAAGCGCGTTCACAGCAAACTTGTAAACGTCCTGCCCGGTCATGTATACGGTTTGCGGTCTTCCTAAGACTTTAGAAAAAGGGCTGTTCCCTTCAATGTTGGGTATACCGAGCGATTCGGCATTGCCGCTTGCGGTTAAACGAAGTGAGAGCAGGTCATCCCCCTCTGTCAATACCACAGCACCGGCACCGTCACCAAAGAGCACGCATGTGGCACGGTCTGTCCAATCAAGCATCTTTGACATAGCTTCTGCAGACACAACCAGCACTTTTTCTGCGCGCTTTCGTGCAAAATAGCCGTCCGCTACATCCAATGCGTAAAGAAAGCCAGAACAGGCGGCGTTAATATCCATACTGATACACGTCGCTTTAAGCCGTCTTTGCAGCATGCATGCAAGCGACGGGGTGATGTAATCGTTGCGTATCGTCGAGCATAAAATAAGGTCAAGCTCTTCAGGTGCGATTTTTGCATCTTCAAGCGCATGCATTGCTGCATCGTATGCAATGTCCTCCAAGGTCTCGCTTGTGAGCACACGCCTCTCCATTACACCTGTTCGCGTGCGGATCCAATTGTCCGATGTATCTACGAGTGTTGCAAGCTCGTCGTTTGTTACGCAGCGCGTGGGATATGCGCTGCCTGTACCGATGATTGAAAAACTCATGTACCGCTCCTTAAAATTTATCCTTAAAAAAGGCATTCAACTTGACAACACCGCGTACCAAGGCTTGCTTTTCCGCCTCGTCCATACCGGCGGTGATGTTATTTACCATGGCTTCATGAAAGCTTTGGTGCAGCCCGTTTACACGTCTGCCGTTATGGGTGAGCTTTACATACACCATACGGCTGTCCGTCTCACCCCTTGTTTTTTCTACAAAGCCCTTTGCCTGCAGTTTATTGATAGCAACCGTCACGGAGGGAAGCGAAATAGAAAGGTCTTCGGCGATGCTACTGATGGTTAGCCCCTCGCTGCCCCCTTTGCCGACGGATTCAATGAGGTGCATTTCGCTGATGGAAAGGTCAAGGTACGGATGCTTTTGAAGCATCTGCTCCTCTACCTTAAGAATGTTGCGAAAAGTATCGACCAACAGGAGGTTAAGCTGCGTGGAAAATTCGTCCATCATATGCACCTCATAAATCAATTAGATTGACTAACTAAATATACATGCGGCATAGTACCTTGTCAAGTAAACAAATATGTCTATTCTTATCGAGTTTTCTTTTCCCCCTGTACGAATTGGAGTATGGATAGTCCAAGCAGGAATATACCGAAAAGGCGTCTAAGCCAAGGTGAGGATATGTAACCCGCCGCAAATGCGCCGATGAGCGCACCTACAACACCCGCGAGGATAATGGGGATGCACTCCTTCACGTTAAGCCTGCCCTCTTTTTTGTGGATGAACAGCGCGGCGGCTGCGGCAGGCAGGAATGCGAGCATGTTGACGCCTTGCGCCGCGTGCTGGTCTAGCGATAATAAAAGCGTGAGCGCAGGGATGAGTACGGTACCGCCGCCCATGCCCATGCCTGCCGCAACGCCCGAAAGAAGACCGAATGCGATATATATAATAAAGTTCATGACTTATTAGACGGGGCAAACAGCATCCAAACGGCTGCAAAAAGCATCAACGCCGAGAATATGCGGTTGAGCCATTTGGGGCTTAACTTGCCTGTGAGCTTTGCACCTATGACGCTGCCTAATGTAAGCGACGGTGCAACATACAATACCGCGTTCCAATCTACCGCGCTGTTAGAAATATAAACAAGTGCGCTTACGGTTGTGAGCGGCAGCATAATGCTGATGGCTGTTGCATGCGCTCGCGCTTGCTCATAACCTGTAAGCGATTGAAGCGCAAACACGGCAACCATACCACCGCCGGCCCCGAACAAGCCATTGCATACTCCCGTTACAAGCCCCGCGATAAGAGCCTTTTTGTTTAGCTTTTTCAAATAAAATACCGCCTCGCTCAGGCAAGGTTTAACTAACCTTATTTGCCTAGTTTGCGCGGGGCGGCTTATATTTAATAGTTTTGGTGTGCTTATGGAAGCTTTTAAATTTGCTTTATGTAGCAGCGGCGACGCTTATGCTGTTCCTTTTGGAAATTTTTCCATTGAGACTGCACTTTCTCGTTGTACTCGAGCTGGGGCCCGGTCTCCGCAAAGCGGATGCCGTTTCGAAGGCTGTTTTTCATGATATGGTTGAGCAAAATCGCATTTACGCCCTGCCCCTGCAGATCCGGACGGACAGCTATTAAAAACAGATCAAGCGTATCGTTATGTTTGAGCGCGTGTAGCACACGGAATGCGCCAAACGGGAAGAGCTTACCGTTGCTCCTCTTCATGGCGGCGGCGAGCGACGGTGCAGACACACCGAACCCGGCAAGTTTGTTGTTTTCGTCCATAACAAAGCAGGTATAATCGGGATCTACAAGAGGAATAAATTTTTTACAGTAACGCTCGATTTGCCTGTCATTTAAAGCGACCACGCTATAAAGCTTGGCATACGCCTCATTTAAGAGTTCGAACACTTGCTTAATGTAGGGTCCGTAATCTTTGCGTCTATTGAGTGTCGCAATGGTAAGCTTGTTGTGCGTAAGTACGCGCATGGCGACAGCATCGAGGCGCTTGGCTTTATCCTCGGGTAAATCGGCACTGATTAAATACTCTACCCAATCTACATCCTTACTGTATCCGAGGCGCTCAAGATGCGTGTTGTAATACGGATGGTTATAATAGGTGATGAACATGCCCTTGCGCTCAAAACCCTCCACGAGCATGCCTTCACGATCAAGGTCACAAAATCCCAAGGGACCATGCACCTCGTTACAGCCCTTTTCGTGCGCAAAATCCTCCACGGCCTTAAAAAGTGCGTTTGAGACTTCCTCATCGTCGATAAAATCCACCTGTGAAAAGCGCATGCGGTTGGTCTTCCAAGTCTCGTTTGCCTTGTGGCTCAAAATAGCGCCGATCCTGCCTACGATTTTTTTGCCGCGGTAGGCGAGATAGCATTTTCCCTCGCAGTATTCGAAAGCCGGGTTCTCGTTTTTGTCCCAATCACTTAAATCATCGCCGTACATGGCGGGGATGAATTGCTCCACGTCCTTGTAGAGCTTGTTCGGAAAGTCCACGAATTTGCGAAGTTCCGCCTTGGACTTCACTTCCTTCACAGTGATCATGATAATTCCTCCAATAATATAAAAAAAACGTATAATAAAGCTATTATAACAGACTGTCATGAAATTTACAAAATATCTGAAAAAATAGAAAAACCGCTCGTAAGCGGTTTTTATTGTATTAATAAGTGGTTTAATTTACCACGTCATAGGGCCAGTCGACAATTCCGCCGAAGTCGTAAACGTTCGTATAGCCGAGACTAAATAGTTTTCCGGCTGCCTCAGCGCTTCTTCTGCCTGTGCGGCAGTACAAGAATATTTGCGCGTCCTTTTGGGGCAGAGCCTCCTTAGCTGTCGCTTCGTCAATCGACTCGTTTGGCAATAGAACGGCACCCTCTATATGCGCTT
>JAEWZS010000108.1 GCA_023458355.1 Bacillota bacterium | reverse complement strand
TACTATGGGAAAGAAAAGCAACTAGTGCACAGGAGGGCAATGCTTTGAAAGCAACAGGTATCGTAAGGCGAATCGACGAGCTTGGGCGGGTCGTGATTCCAAAGGAGATCAGGCGAACCCTCAGAATTCGTGAGGGAGACCCGCTGGAGATATTCACCGATCGCGAGGGCGAGGTCATTCTGAAAAAGTATTCCCCTATCGGTGAACTGGGGGATTTCGCCAAGGAATACGCGGAATCGCTGCATCAAGCGCTCGGGCATATCGCCATCATCTGCGATAAGGACAATGTGATTGCTGTATCGGGCGGCAGTAAGCGAGAGCTCATGGACAAGCCCATTCACGAGGATGTAGAGCAGCTCATGCGCAACCGTGAGCGTGTAATACGTTCGCGCGCAAAGGAAGAAACACTTATCAGCATTACCACGGATGAAGAAGCGGATGCGTATTCTGCCCAGGTTGTCGTGCCCATCATCGCCGCCGGTGACGCCATCGGCGCTGTAATGCTATTAAGCCGCGATGAAGGCGTACAGATGAACACCCTTGAGATGAAGGTTTGTGAAACCGCGGCGCATTTTATGGGCAAGCAGATGGAAAATTGAATGTAGGACACAGCGTATCAAAAAAGTGCCTTCGAACAAGGCACTTTTTTTGTCCGTGTGGTTTTACATGTTTATGCAAAACTTATCCCAAGTCGACTGCAATTCATTATTTGAGATTGTGCTAATCAGAAAAAAGGTGGCCGAGTATAGGCTTTCTAACGATATTATTATATGAACAAAAACTGAATAGTCTGTAAACTCAACTACGAAGAGGTGCATGCGCGGTTGCGCGTATGCTAAAATAATGGAGTAATCGACAAAATTTTCATCATTCTCGGGTCTTTGATGTGTTTCTGGAGGGTATCTATGCGAAAAACTGCCGCGCTTGTTTTAGCTGTATGCATGTTATTGGTGCTGTTGCCGCCTATGACGGCACAGGCAGCTACTGACTATGGCTGGGTGAGGGTCAAACTTACCACAAACAATGCGACGACACTCAAATTCTACACCTCGGGTTCGTATTTTATTGAGGAAAGCGGTGCGGAATTTAAAGGGGGAACGCTCACTGTTACCGCATCTGGCGGCCAAATGACCGTTACCCATTCTTCGGACGGTCTTCTTTACACAGGCAGAACCCTCTACATACGACGCGCGAGTGTAGACCGCACAGCAGGCTTCATGCAGCTCAACAGCCGCAACTATCTCGGACATTTCTATTTGAAGGTCACGAGCAGCGGCTATATTCAGGTTGTCAATCTTGTGCCCATGGCACATTACCTTTACGGCGTTGTGGCCTATGAAATGAACAACACATACCCGCTCGACGCGCTTAAAGCGCAGGCTATTGCGGCAAAGGGGTATGTGATGAACCAGATGGGCGGCTCAGGCGACTACGACATCGGCGATACTTCCGCCGAACAGGTATATAAGGGCTACAACGCAAGCTATACGAACGTATTTAACGCCGTGGATTCTACCCTCGGCGAGGTGCTTACGGTAGGAAACTCGGTACTTCGCTCCTATTTTGCAGCAAGCAACGGCGGTGAGACGAACCTGCCAAGCTATGCCTGGTCCGGTCGTTCCAACGGTGGCTACGGCATCTCCGTAGACGATTACGACTTTTCAAACCCGCTTTCCATCCTTGAAAAGCGCCGCCTGCCGCTTGGGAACGTCGGTGCTTACAGCGGGTCGGACTCGTTTTACACATTCCTACTAAACCTCGCCTCATCGCAGGCGGGTACAACGCTCAATTATCTCGACTATATTTATAGCGCCGAAGCTCACGATCCGGCATACTCGGGTTGTGTGCGAAACCTTACCCGCGCTACCGTCACGCTCATGGCGAGTATGGTAGACGGTAGCGGTAATGTACTCGCGCGTTATGATAATCTCACCGTAACATTTAGGCTCAGTGATTTTGTAAACTATGGGATGATGAACAAAACCACGCTTCGCATCTATTGGGGAGAGAATAAAGGCGATGGATATTACTACTTCTACCATGTTCGCTACGGACATGGCGTAGGATTAAGCCAAAGAGGAGCCGAACAGAGGGCAAAATCCGGGCAAAGCTACCAGAGCATACTCGCTTTCTACTACCCCGGTGCAACGCTTTCCTATATGAATTTTCCGGTGCCGATTGATACGCCGAATAACGCCAAACTGCCCACGGGAGATTTTTTGGCTGCCATCACCACGGGCAATGTGAATTTCCGCAAGAAGGCAACGGCTTCAAGCGATAAGATTACCACCATACCAATAAACTGCGCAATTAACGTATACGGCAGCGCGGATGGTTGGGCATACGCCGTGTATGATGGGAAAGCCGGTTATGTTTCCGAGGACTATTTAAAATACGTGAGTGCAACGCCGACGCCGAGTGCTTCACCTTCTGCGGGGCAGGTAACGGCTTATGGTAAGGTAACGGGGAGCGGTGTTAACTTCCGCACATCGGCTTCGTCGTCAAGCTCCTCAAACATCATTACGAAGCTTGCCAAAAACACGTCGCTCGATCTTTACTATTCAACAGGTTCTTGGTATTACGCATCGGTCAGCGGCGTGAAGGGATTTATAAGCACCTCCTATGTTCAGTTGACAGGCTATCCGAGTCCCAATGCTTCACCCACCGCTTCACCCAGCGTATCGCCGACAGCGACAGCACCTAATTTAACAGCGGTCGCTTATGGCGTTACCAACGACAGCGTAAACTTCCGTACGGGACCTGATACGAGCTATTCTATTATGGTTGAGCTCAAAAAGGGTGTTAATGTTACCATTTACGGTGAAAGCGGAGGCTGGTACTTTGCGTCTGCCGGTGCCCTAACAGGGTATCTGAGCAAAGGCTATGTGAATATTACCTCCAATGCTTCAAACACCCCGAACGCGCAGGCGAGCCCCACACCTACGGCATCCGCTGCGCAAACCGTTTCAGTGGGCTACATCAATACCGGAAATACCAATTTCCGCACCGGCCCTGCCCTGTCCTACAGCATCATTAAAGCGCTCGATAAAAATACGGGGCTTTATGCGTACGCCCTCATGGGCAACTGGTATTATGTGCTCGTGGGAAGCAACTTCGGCTATGTGCATAAAGACTATGTAACCATTACCGGTACAGCGAAGCTGGGTTCCGACGGAAAGCCTACAAACACGGTTGACTTAAGCGGTGCAACAGGGCTTGGAAAAACGACGGGCAACGTTAATTTCCGGTCCGGCTCCGGTACGTCCTTTAGCTCCTACGGCGTTCTCACAAAGGGAACAGAGGTTCTTTTATTCGGTACGGAAAACGGCTGGTATAAGATTAAGCTGTCCGACGGTATGACGGGCTATGTGAGCGGTAAATATATCTCGATTATTGAGTCGTATGCGAGCGGGTCAACTGGAGGGACAGGCGGCACCGGTTCAACACCCGGTACCGGTACGAGCGGATCGGCCATCGGCATAGGTGTTACAACCGGCTCCGTTTACTTTAGGACCGGCCCAAGCACTTCCGATAAAAAGATTGCCAAGCTCAAAAAAGGAGCGGAGGTAACGTTGTATTCGCTTTCAAACGGCTGGTACGAAGTAGATTATAACGGCAAGCGCGGCTATCTGTATGCGAGTTATGTGAAGGTGACCTCAAACACAATCAACAATTCTTCAAACTCCAATAGCGGCGGTACAACGGCTAACACCGCATTAACACTTACAACTGGAAAAGCGACCGGCAGTCTCAACTTCAGAAGCACAGCCGATTTGGACGCGAAAGTAATTTCTACATTCAGTGCGGGGAATACCTTTAAGATACTCGGGCAGTCGGGTGACTGGTACTATGTGCTCCATAACGGCGTGACGGGTTTTGTTTATAAGGCCTACACTAGTGTTGTATCCTCGGGCACCGCGGGTATCCTAGCGGTTGGCGCAACCCAAACGGCAAAAAACGCCGTCACCACCGCATCGGTAAATCTAAGAGCAGGTGCAGGTTTATCCTCAAGTGTTGTTGAGCTTTTGAGCAGTGGAACAAATGCTACGGTGTATTTATCTACGGGCGATTGGTATTTATTGAACTGTGGAGGCAAGGTTGGTTTTGCCGTTAAGGATTATGTGAAAGTAGTGTAAAGGCCGCTAAGAAAGGCCTAATGTAAAAACAAGCGCACCGCAACGAAAATCCGTTGCGGTGCGCTTTTTATATAATTTCTTATATTCTTACTTTTTTTCGATTTTCTCTTCAAGCGCTGCGATGCGCGCCTGCAGCCGTTTGAGTTCTATCTCCACAGGGTCGGGCAGGTGAATCTGGTCAAGGTCCACACTCCGATCCTTATCGTCCATAGAAGGAGTGCTCTGTGTGCGCGTTGTACACTCCTCGATGGCGGGACAGCTGTCGAGCATACCGCATTCGGGCTGCGTGTCCGTGCAGGCGGGTGCTCCCGTTTCGGAAAACGGACATACGGACATTTTCACCACGCGTCCGGGGACGCCAACGACGGTCGCGCCGGCGGGTACTTCCTTCAATACCACCGCACCTGCGCCTATCTTGGCGCAGTCACCCACGCGGAAGGGGCCGAGAACCTTGGCACCGCTTGCTATCATCACATGGCTGCCGATGGTGGGGTGGCGCTTGCCGGTATCCTTGCCCGTGCCGCCCAAAGTTACGCCCTGGTAGATGGTAACGTCGTCACCGATCACGGCGGTTTCGCCGATCACCACACCCATGCCGTGGTCTATAAAAAACCTGTCGCCGATAACAGCGCCCGGGTGTATTTCTATACCCGTCGTACGGCGGCTGCACTGTGAAATCAAGCGCGCTAGAAGCTTAAAGCCATGTGTATGGAGGAAATGTGTAACTCTATGCGTGCGCACGGCGCGAAAACCCGGGTAGCACAAAAACACCTCGAGGGCATTGCGCGCAGCGGGGTCACGGTCGAGCACACAGCGGATATCACTTTTGAATCTTTTAAACATACAAATACCAGCCTAACTATCGTAAGAACATATTATATGCATGGTTGAAGGGATTGTCAATAAACGGGCTAGTACAGCAAACGCAAAAAGCGGATATCCTTTTGAGGATATCCGCCTTGTATGACTTTCGTTTTTTATCCGTCTAACTGGTTCACAATACCTACAAACACCGGTAACCCATCCACGGAAACGATATACAGAAACGGCTTGTCAAGTATCATATCTGCGCGGTCGGTGGGCATGGCTGTGCCGGCAAAAGCAATTTCCGTATAACTTGCCGCCTCGATGCCGTTTTCGTCGATGGCTATTTTGCTGCCCTGCTTTACGCCGCCGATGAAAAGCTTTTCACTCTTCGTAAAGCCTGAGAAATCCGCCGCATCGCCGATAAACGCATCTGTAATGCCCATGGCTTTTAGCGTATCGGAGAGCTCAACCTCTACGGAATAGTCGAATTTCGGCACGCTCCAGGTTATTTCACCATAACCGCCGCCCGTAGCACCGTTTAGCGCCATAGAGAACACGGCTGCGTCGTTTAGAATGTCCTCCGGCGTAACACCCTCGTTTGGCAGAACGAAGCGGATGCTGCCGTTTTTAAGCTGCAGTGATGCCGCAAGGAATTGCTCTGTCGTATCAAAGCTGCCAAAGCTTGTTCTATTCATAAAGTCGAAGCTGACGACGCTGCCGTTCGCATTATGAAAATCCGCTTTATCGGTCTTATCCGCATTGAATCGGTCAATCCACTGGTCTTTATAATAGAGCGTGTTGATGAGAGCCATGAGTGTTTCGGGATCCATAGAAAAGCTTTCGGGGTCGCCGCCGAGAAGGCCGTTTGTGCGTTCCTCAACCCAGCTTGCGATTTGTGCTTTATAATCTGTACCCGTAAAATCCGCCGCGATGCACTCGGCATAGTAGTTTTCGGCAATGCTGTTCAGCGTACTTTGGTCAAACTCGGCACGGCCGTCGAGCCATGCGGAGTTAAAGACTTTGAAACTGCCGTATTCGTTTTCAAAATAGAGGCTTCGAAACAGCTTGCCCGTTTCGCTCCTCAATAGTGCATCGCCTGTTCCGAGTGCAGCTAAAAGCTGCTCTTTGGTGTTCCCTGATGCACCTTCTACTGTCATGGCGAGCGCAAAAAACAGGCTTGCGGGGGAGACAAGCGCATTTTTACCTCCGGTATCGCTTAGCGCGAGTGCTGCGCTTTTTTCTAAGAAAGAGCGCACCGCATTGAGGTAATTTTCGTCGATCTCCTCCCGCGCAGCATACTGTGCGTCGAAATCCTCATAGCCTATAGCCTTGGGGTAAACGGGAGCTGAGAGCACAGCGCCGTCTTCAAAGCTTACTGGTGATTTTGTCGGAGAGGGATCTTTTGCTGCGTCGGGCGCAACGGGTGCAACAGTGCACGAGGTGAGCATGAGTATTGCAAGTATGAAAGGGATGAGCTTTAGATGTTTCATAGGCATCTCCTTTTTCGTTGAAGTCTCCATATTTTAAGGTAAGGGGAGTTGAGCCCCTTACCTTAAAAACGTCTGTGTTGCGAAAAAAGTTCCTCTATTCAAATTTCAAAAGCTCCGTGCCCGACATTTCGAAGATTTGTATGGAAAAATCATCGGGGTAGCCTTCGCCGTAGACCACGCGGGAAATACCGGAGTTGACAATCATCTTGGCGCAGATAACGCAGGGTTGATGTGTGCAGTAAAGCGTGGCGCCCTCAATGCTCAAACCGAGCTTTGCCGCCTGTATGATGGCGTTTTGTTCTGCGTGAATGGCATAGCAAAGTTCATGCTTTGTGCCGGAGGGGATGTTGAGGTTTCGCCGCATGCATTCGCCGCGTTCCACACAGCTTAAAACACCTGCAGGTGCCCCGTTATAGCCTGTTGTGAGGATGCGCTTGTTACGGACGATGACCGCACCGATTTTGCGGTTTTCCTGATAGCAGCTCGACCAAGTGCCTATGGTTTTTGCAAGCTCCATAAAACGCTTGTCCCATTTGGTCCATTCCTGCATGTAAATTCCTCCGTTATGGTATGAAATTTTATCCCGATGGTTTGCATGAATTATACCATGCGCAGCCAAAATATGTTAAGCTTTCACGAGCGATTTTTACGCATGCCACGCGTATTAATAAAAGGTCTGCCCTATGCTGTAAAATCCTACCGGGTAGAAATTGCGAAACAAATGTGAAAAAATGCCTAAGTAGGTTGAAAAGGCAAATGGCTTGCGCTATGATAACAATTGTGTTAGCACTCCTAACCTTAGAGTGCTAACACAACCATCAATCCATACTTCACCATACATGTAAGGAGGCTATACAACTATGAAACTCAAACCCCTCGCCGATCGCGTTGTTCTCAAGTCCATCGAGGCCGAGGAAACCACCAAGAGCGGCATTATCCTCACCGGCAGCGCCAAGGAAAAACCGCAGGTTTCCGAAGTGATCGCCGTCGGCCCCGGCGGTGTCGTAGAGGGCAAAGAGATCACCATGTACGTCAACGTCGGCGATAAGGTGATCTTAAGCAAATACTCCGGCACAGAAATCAAGCTCGACGGGCAGGAATACACCGTCGTGCGCCAGAACGACATTCTCGCGGTCGTAGAGTAAAGAAGGAGGAAATTATTCATGGCAAAGCAGCTTAAATATGGCGAGGAAGCTCGTCGCGCTCTAGAAAGGGGCATGAATGCCCTTGCGGATACCGTAAAAATTACCCTTGGGCCCAAGGGCAGGAACGTCGTTCTCGATAAGAAATACGGCGCTCCCCTCATCGTGAACGATGGCGTGACCATCGCCAAGGAAATCGAACTCGAAGATCCGTTTGAAAACATGGGTGCTCAGCTCATCAAGGAAGTCGCCACCAAGACCAACGACGTCGCAGGCGACGGCACCACCACCGCCACACTCCTTGCCCAGGCTATGATTCGCGAAGGCATGAAGAACGTGGTCGCCGGTGCGAACCCCATGGTATTGAAGCGCGGTATCCTCTCTGCTGTCGACGAAGCGGTTAACGGTCTTAAAGGCCTATCAAAGCCCGTTGAAAACAAGCAGGCAATCGCACAGGTCGCTGCTATTTCTGCAGGCGACGATGAAATCGGCGTGCTCATCAGCGACGCTATGGAAAAGGTCGGCAACGACGGCGTCATTACCGTGGAAGAATCTAAGACCATGAAGACCGAGCTTAAGGTCGTGGAAGGTATGCAGTTTGACCGCGGCTATGCCTCCGCCTATATGGTCACCGATACCGAGAAAATGGAAGCGGTACTCGACAACCCGTACATCCTTATCACCGATAAAAAGATCAGCAACATACAGGAAGTGCTCCCCATCCTCGAAGTCGTGGTGCAGCAGGGCCGCAAGCTCCTCATCATCGCGGACGACGTGGAAGGCGAAGCGCTCGCAACCCTTATCGTGAACAAACTGCGCGGCACATTCACCTGCGTGGCCGTCAAGGCTCCGGGCTTTGGCGATAGGCGCAAGGCTATGCTCGAAGATATCGCCATCCTCACCGGCGGCCAGGTTATCTCCGAGGAACTCGGCCTCGATCTTAAAGAAGCCAAGATCGACATGCTCGGCAATGCCCGTCAAGTCAAGGTCGACAAAGAAAACACCACCATCGTGGAAGGTGCGGGCAATGCGAGCGATATTAAAGCCCGTATCGCCTCCATCCGCGCGCAGATTGAGGAAACCACCTCCGATTACGATCGCGAAAAGCTTCAGGAGAGGCTTGCTAAGCTCGCAGGCGGCGTAGCCGTCGTGGCAGTCGGCGCGGCAACCGAAGTGGAAATGAAGGAAATCAAGCTCCGTATCGAGGATGCGCTCAACGCGACCCGCGCGGCCGTGGAAGAGGGCATCGTACCGGGCGGCGGCGTGGCGTTCCTCAACGTTATCGATAAGGTCAAGGCACTTGCAGAAAAGAGTGAGGGTGACGAAAAGACCGGCGTCAACATCGTTGTGCGCGCACTGGAAGAACCCGTACGCCAGATTTCTGCAAATGCGGGTCTCGAGGGTTCTGTAATCGTGGATACCATCCGCAAGGCCAACAAGCCCGGTTACGGCTTCGACGCTAAGAAGGATGAATACTGCATGATGACCGAGCACGGCATTATCGACCCGACCAAGGTGTCGAGGAGCGCTCTGCAGAATGCTGCTTCCATCGCGGCAATGGTGCTCACCACTGAAAGCCTCGTATGCGACATCCCCACCCCGCCGGCGGCTCCCGCAG
>JAEWZS010000107.1 GCA_023458355.1 Bacillota bacterium | reverse complement strand
CCCGCCACGGTGGACTTCACCCCGTAAACATGCGAAAAATAAGCTTCAACTCCCCAGAAGCAGCCGCCCGCCAAGTAGATAATGCGCGTTTTTGCGTCGCTATAATCAATACCGTTGTTAGGGTTTTTTGGCAAAGAGAATGTCATATAGGAACCTCCAAAATGATCATCTTGGTGTACTTTGGCTTTCATTTTATAATTTCTGCATCTAAAAGGCAAACTATTTGCAACATCGCTGTTTTGGAGCCGCAATACGATTGACAAGCTTCCATAATTTGCTATGCTCAAGATAGATTAACCAATAATTGATCCTTGAAAGGAGTTCTTTATATGACCAACAGCTATAGAATTGCAAATGTCGAGGCGCTTGAAATACTCGATTCGCGCGGCAACCCCACCGTTGAAACGATGGTGACTCTTGAAAACGGCGTATCAGGCGTTGGAGCTGTTCCAAGCGGTGCGTCCACCGGTACATTTGAGGCTGTAGAGCTTCGCGACGGCGGCCCACGTTATAACGGCAAAGGCGTTTTCCACGCGGTCAACAACGTGAACACACGCCTATTGGAAGCCGTGCGCGGTTTGGATGCACGCGACACGGCGCGCATCGACAACACGCTTATCGCGGCCGACGGCACCGATAATAAGGGGGAATTTGGCGCTAACGCCATCCTCTCCGTTTCTCTGGCGGCAGCCATCGCCGCATCGAACGCACTCCATTTACCCCTGTTCCGCTTCTTGGGCGGTGCTGCTGCCAACACGCTCCCCGTACCGATGATGAACATCATCAACGGCGGTGCGCATGCCTCCAATAACGTGGACATTCAAGAGTTTATGATTATGCCTACAGGCGCTTCCTCCTTTGCAGAGGGCCTAAGGAAATCCGCCGAAGTATTCCATAAGCTAGGTTCCATATTAAAAAGCCGAGGCTTGAGCACCGGCGTAGGCGACGAGGGCGGTTATGCTCCCAATCTCAAAGCAGACGAGGAAGCCATCGAGCTCATCCTTGAAGCCATCGAAAAAGCAGGCTATAAACCGCAGGAGGATTTTGTGCTCGCGCTTGACGCTGCAGCAACCGAATGGGTGCAGGAGGACGGTAGCTATCTTCTTCCCAAACAAAAAAACTCGTATACGCCCGATGAGCTTATAAGCCATTGGGCAGAGCTTGCGGGTAAATATCCCATTCGCTCCATTGAAGACGCGCTCGGCGAGGAGGATTGGGAAAACTGGCCGCGCCTTACCAAACGCTTGGGCGAACGGCTGCAGCTTGTAGGCGACGATCTGTTTGTAACAAACACCTCGCGGCTGAACCGTGGAATCACCGAGCGAAGCTGCAATTCCATCCTCATCAAGCTCAACCAGATAGGCACGCTGACGGAGACCATGAACGCCGTGAAGATGGCCCGCCGCGCAGGCTTCACCTCCGTAATCTCGCACCGCTCGGGTGAAACGCCGGATACGACCATCGCGGACCTTGCCGTAGCTCTCAACACCGCACAAATCAAGACCGGTGCACCCAGCCGCGGAGAGCGCGTCGCCAAGTACAACCGGCTGCTTCGTATAGAAAAAGAGCTTGGCAAATCCGCACTCTACCTCGGCGGTGGATGTTTCTACTAAGCTTAATCCGCCGCTTCCGGTAAGTTATCGGACAAATCGCTTATATTAAGGCCTCGGGGACTTGCTCTCCGAGGCCGTTTTGTGTGAATTTTTGGTTTTTATGCATCTAAAATCACCCCATGGGTGATGACGGACGCCGAATACTCTCGCATAATGGTTTTACGGACCGTTTACGGCCGCATCATAGAATGTACGGAGGATAAAAACATGCATAAAAAGGCTCCCGCAATACTTATTGCGCTTATCCTGTGCGCGCTTATGCTTTTTGGGTGTGCGCCTAAGGTTCCTGATGCCCTCATCAATGAGATTATGGAAAATATCCCCTCAGTTACCGATGAAAACGGAAGCTCAAGTGATGCACCTTCCAACCAGCCTTCACACAGCGATACAGCAATTGAATCGCTTTCCAACATCGTAGAAATGTGGACCGAAGCGTCCACGGCTCACTCGGATGCAGTGAGCGGCTATGACAACCAGGAAAACCTGTTTTTGCCCCTGCAGCTTGTTGGGCCGGAGCTTACGCTCGCCATGATTGGGCAGTACGATCTTCTCAACATTTACAACAACGATGGACGCTTTGAAGGCGAGTTAATGTTCTCGGGTTACAAGGCGTTCGTGGAAAAAAGCGGCCCAAAGATCGTGTTCGGCAGCGACAATGTCGTAGATGAAGAAACAGGCTCCTATGAAATCGGTGACCGCATCGTGGAAAACGGTGAAGCTGATCTCAACAGGGTTTGGATCAAGAGCGAAGAGCATGTGGAACGCGACGGCGCAACAATAACACACAGCTACGTCGAAGTCTTAAAAATGAGCGATGGCAGCATGGCACTTTTCTCCTTGTCCGGAAACAAGGACAGCGGTGAGACCGATGCAGTTTTTGTTCATGCCAGCCAAACTGTTTACGAATACGTGGTAGCTACCGCTCAGTTCGGCGTCGATTTCGACGTTCTTTCACTCGGCAATGGCTTTGACAGGGCGCAGGCACGAAGCTTCCTTGAAGGCGCAGGGTACACCGTCACGGCAATCGGCAGCGACGTGAAGGGGAAATTGGTCGCAGACTGAGTATCCCAGTAAAGTACCGATTTAGTAAAGGACGTGTTGTAACAGTAGGTGTTGCAGCACGTCCATTGTTTTGCTGTTATGTACTTTTCAAACTATGCCCCGTCCCAAACACAGCGCGATAAATCCACACGCCCGTTTTTAAGGAAGATTACACCTTCACGTAAAAGTCGCTCCCTTTGCACACCGGGGCCGAACACTTGAGGGGGCGAGAGCTCGCCGAGGCGGTTAAGAACCCTGTGGCATGGAATTCCTTCAGGTGCACGGCTCATCGCTCCGCCAACAATACGCGAGGCGCGCGGGCTTCTCAATAGCAGCGCAATTTGCCCATAAGTCATAACCTTACCCTCCGGTATTTGTGAAACGAGCGCATATACCTGTTGGGGGAAGCTTTGTTGTTCTTTCATTCATTTAGGGGAGTTGAACCCTTGCGCCTTCGCTCTACGATTTGGCGCACATCATTGTTGTTTGTTCGGCGGCATGTGGGCATGGCGCCCTGCTGGGCTTCATACAGCTATTGTGCTTGAAATTCAGCCATCCTGCAAGATTGAATTATCTCTATGTACAGGGCAATAATTTACGGTGTTTTTACAAAATGCCTATTGGGTTTTTGGACGCGTTACCTTAAAATGGGTACAATACTACAAAGGAGGGCTAAACATGAACGAGGCAGGTCACCGCGAAATGCCGGAGTTTCAGGGCCATCTGCGTAAAGTGATGCTCACGGTGCCGGGCTCCATACGCGAATGCTCCGGTATACGTATTTTCGGCAAACGGATTAAATCTCTGGTGTTCACTACGGACGTTGCCATCATAAGAAACTGCAACGCCGACGCTGTGATCGCCGTTTATCCCTTTACCCCGCAGCCGATGATTACGCAGGCTATCATGCAAGCTGCTGAGTGCCCCGTGTTTGCGGGTGTTGGCGGAGGCCTCACGCAGGGTTTGCGCGTAGTAGACCTTGCTCTGCATGCTGAGTTTCAGGGTGCCATGGGTATCGTTGTAAACGCGCCCACGAGCAACGATACCTTGCGCGAGCTTAAAGCCCGCATCGACATCCCCATTGTCGTCACCGTGATATCCGAGGAGGAAGATATCGATGCGCGGATTGAGGCCGGCGCGAAAATTTTCAATGTATCGGCAGCTGCAAAAACGCCGGAGATCGTCGCATCCATAAGGCGGCGTTATCCGAGTGTGGCCATCATCGCCACAGGCGGCCCGAATGATGGGACCATCCGCGCTACGATTGAGGCCGGTGCTAACGCAATCACATGGACGCCTCCCACCACAGCGGAGATATTAAGCCGCATCATGGACGACTACCGCAATGGCGAATCGTATAAATCAAACATCGATTAAACAGAGATATTTGGGCATAAAAATGGCGGCGCATGCCGCCATTTTGTATCGGATTTCAGTCGATATCATCGAACAAACTCGAATCGTCAAAAAGGCTCTGTTCCGAGAATACAGGCATAGCGTCGGAGAATACGGCTCGGTTTTTACCGCTTCGCTTCGCAGCATACAACGCCTCATCCGCCTTCCTGTAAAGCTCCTCAAAGCTGCCGCCATCCTGCGGGGCAAGCGATATGCCGATGCTGACGCTTACGGAGGGTATCGGCATGTCTTCGGAATTTTTTAGCTCCGTTACGCTCTTTAATACGACTTGTGCCTTATCGGAGATTATCTCGCGCGATTCCGCGCTTTTCATAAATACCACAAACTCGTCACCGGCGAGCCTGCAAATGACATCCGTACCTCGGAACGTGGAGCGAAGTATACCCGCTATGCGGCATAAAAGCCTGTCGCCCTCTACATGGCCGAAGGTATCGTTATGCTTTTTGAAGCCGTCCATATCCAGCATAAAAAACGCGTGGCTGCCGTAGCGGCTGGAAGCGTCTAAGAAAAACTCGCGTATGAGCATACGTGCAGCTTCGCGGTTGTATAAGCCCGTGAGCTGGTCTATCTGCGCCTTGGAAACAAGGTTTTGCTCCACCTGCTTGAGCCTTGTTATATCCACACATACGCATTGATAATAGCTGCTACCCTCCCCATCCTCACAGAGCGTGGCGCGGTTCAATATCCAAACAACGCGCCCGTCCTTTGTGATGATGCGATATTTAAGCTCAAGAGGCGTTTCCGTATCGCGGTTGCCACGGATAAGCGCTTCCACCTGATCCCTGTCATCGGGGTGGATGACGGAAAGGAAGCTGTTGGAGTACACCTTTCGTACCTCGTCTTCACTGTAGCCCGACATTTGGAAGAAACCGTCGCTTATGTAGCGGAACTCCATATTGCCCAAAGGTTCAAACTGCTGCACACCGCAGGGGATGGAGTTTGCCATCGCATGCATGCGGTCTGCGGATTTGACGGCCTCCTGCTTGGAAGCCCAAGAATAGAACAGTACAATAAGTGTCGCCACGAGAAGCGCAAACAGCACCTTTGCTAAAAGCTCCACCGCCATGCGCCCGAGCTCAGCATTTCGCTCGCTCAGTGCCACATAATCCACAATATTGAGTGCGTACCAGTCATCAAGCCCTACGGGCATATAGTATGCATATGCGTCCTGAGTTTGCGTTCTTATGCGGAAATGCCCGTCGACCCCCTCAACGAAAGCATCCTCAATGGAATCAGCCGAGCTGCCGCCCGGGTACGAGGCGCTTTCAAGTGCCGCAAAAAAGCCGCGATTGGCTGAAATATAGCTTTCATCAAACAGTTTTTGCCCGCTAGGAGCATAAAGAAAAGCACCATTAGAACGAACAAGATAGAACAGTACATCCTGTCCTTCAAGTTTTCCAAGCCTGCCTGCGGTAAAACCTGCAGCGTTATAACGCCCGAAAAACACGCCTTCTACACGGTTGTCCTTGTATACGGGCGCATATACGGTGAGCTTTGCTGCGCCATCGCATACATGAACACCGCGTTTGCCGCTTAGTGCACTTTTAAACCATTCCTCTTCGCCTACGTCTGTACTGTTGCCGAATACAGAAAGTACCACACCGTCCGTGCCCGTTACACCGATCTCCTCAAAAGCGCTATTTTTGAAGAGTAGGCGAAAATATTCCTCTTTTGCTGTATCTATGCCGCCGTTTTGAGAAATCATATCGGC
>JAEWZS010000106.1 GCA_023458355.1 Bacillota bacterium | reverse complement strand
CCTATGATGTAAAGCGCACCGATGCCTATGGTATCGGCAAGTTTACTTGCCATCATAATGATGGCACCGACGCCGTTGATATAGCAAAAATAAGCGATAAAGAAGCGGAACAGCGCCTTGTCGTGGGTAAATTCCTTAAAGCCTGAAAGCGTACGCTTTATGCTGTCGCGAACAACATGGCCGTCGCGTTCTATATAGGAAACCTGCTTGACGTTTTTTATAAAAGGTATGGAAAATACCAGCCACCAAACAGCCGTAATAGCGCAGGCTATCTTCATAGCCGCATTAGAATCAAACGGTAAAAGGGGTATCATACCATCGCTTGAGAGCATGTAGAGCGCTATGCTCAAAACAAACGGGATGGTACTGCCCCCGATGTAACCAAGTGCAAACCCCCATGAGCTTACCTTATCCATGCGTTCGCGCGTGGTGATGTCAACAAGAAACGAATCATAATACACATTTGCACCCGCAAAAGCAAGGTTTGTTACAGCAAACAGCAGTAAAAAAGCGGGATAGAAACCCACCAAAGGCAAAAGCCCCGTGGCGATTGTACCAAGAAGTACAAAGCCAATGAACATGCGCATCCGCATGCCCTTATAGTCGCCCGTTGCGCCCAAGATCGGCGCAAGCACCGCGATGATTAACGCGGAAATGGAAACCGCCCACGCCCAGTCTGACGCATGGCGCACGGAATCGACCCCGGCGTGTTCGGCTACAAAGCCTGCAAAAATGGGTAAAATGGACGCAGCCAAAATTGAGTACGCCGAATTTGCCCAGTCATACATCATCCAGCTTTTTTCGGTCTTCGTTAATTTGCCCGCGATGAAACAACCCCCCGCTCTTAAAAAGTTAAATGGGTGATAAAATAAGATGATAGCATCCTTATTGTAATTATAAGGTAGCCAAGGAAAGATGTACAGAAGTGAAAGCTATACAAAAAGCCGGCTTTTTCGCAGGTATTTCCCGGAGTCGATCAACCCGCCTTCGCCGTTACATACGCCATGATGCCGTTAAAGATGCCCTTCGCCATTTTTATTTGAAAATCCAAATCCGTTAAAAGCCTGTCCTCCTCGGGATTGGTCATATGCCCCATCTCGATGTTTACAATAGGCCGCGTGCACCAGTTGAAGCCGGTCTGGTCGGAACGGTAGGTAATGCCTTTTGACACATCAATCCCCGTCTCCAAACCATATGCGTTTAAAATAACCTCTGCAGCAAGCACGCAATCGTCGTAATACGGATAGTCTTTGCTCATCGGCACTAGCATGAACGCGCCGCGCACGCTTTGGTCTATGTTGCCGTTGCAATGCAACCGCACACCGAGGTCCACCCTATTCTTGTTAAAAATCTGCGCGCGCTCGACGTTGCTGATGTTCACATCCGCTTTGGTATGCGTCATCACGACCGTCGCCCCCGCCTCTACGAGCATTTCCTTAAGCAAAAGCCCCACTGCAAGGTTCACTCGGTACTCATAGATACCCGTCACAACGCCACGTGTTCCGGAGGATACCTTCTTCTTCATGACCGATGAACCCGGTGCCACGGGCTCCTTATTTTTGTTAGAATGTTTTTGGTGCCCCGGGTCCACGCCGATCACAATCCCGTAAAGCGGCATTTCAAACCTAGGCAAAGGTTTAGGTGCTTTATTCTGCAGCGGTTCTTGCGCCTGCACGGGTGCTATGGGCTGAATGCTTACAGGTGAAATGGTCGGTGCAGGCGTTAAGCTTAACTTGGGTGCAATCGTTAACACGGGTGCAATAGGCGAAAGCGAAATTTGCGGTACATGAGATGCAGCAACCGACGTAGGCGTGACGACAACTATCGGCTTAGAGCTTACATTGCAGCCCAAAGCACATGCGCATAAAATTGCGCAAAGCAGAAAACAGCCTATTTGCTTAGCGGAACCGTTTCCCGTTCTAATGCTTTTCATGCCGTTTCTCCGCAAGTTCTGATAATACGCCGTATGCCTTGTGTCTTTAGTATGCCGCAAATTATTCCAAGTAAAGCACGCAGCTTACTTTACGCGCTTTACCTGCGCGCCGAAAGGCAAAAGCGCAAGCTGTGCAAATTTAAAGCATTGAAGTCCGAACGGAATGCCGACTATGGTTACACAGAACATCACACCTAAGGACGCCGCTACGATCGCAAGCTCTATACCGCTCAGTAAGATCCACACTATGTTGAGGAGAATTGAGCCTGCACCCGTTCCGAAAACAATCTCCTTACCAAACGGAAAAAAAGCAAGTTTGGCGAACTTGAAGCATTGTATCCCCCATGGGATACCCAAAATGGTAATGCACCATAAAAGCCCCGCAATGCTCCAACAAAGCCCTAAAATAAGCCCGCCGAGCAAAAACCAAATCAAGTTGCCGAGAAAACGCATATACTGCCTCCTGTTCTTTTACAGCATCCCAAGCGTGCGGAATAGAATCGCAATTAAAAAAATCGTAATGAATGAAAACAGTGTTGTCCACACTACAAGCTGTGACGCAAGCACATAATCGGACTTCATCTCACGCGCTAAGATAGCGCTCGACACAGCCACAGGTGACCCGAAAAGTGCTATAAGCCCGGCCCAGTCTCCATTTCCCATATCCTTCAAAAAAACAGCAGCCATGCCGAGAACAAGTAACGGAGCGAACACAAGGCGCATGAATGTAGCAAGAGCAATCTGCTTTTTCAGTTTATTTGCTGCGGAAAACTCAAACTGCGCGCCGAGCACGATGAGCGACATCGGAGATGCAATGGCTGATAGTTGTGTAAGCACATCGTATAATGGCTTTATATCCTTCAAACGAAAGCTTATGCCGGCCTTTTCAAAAAGCATGCGGATACATAGCGCTAAAAAGCCGCATACGCAGCCGATGATAAGGGGGTTTGTAATAATACCCTTTATAATCTTTCCTGTATCGGGCTTATGCTCCTCAGTTCCCGAATAGCGGGAAAGTACGTAGACGGCTAGGATGTTGAATAGCGGTATGCTGAATACGCTAAGCGCAGCCGCAGTGCGCCCGCCCGCATCCCCTGCTAAGGATATTGCCAGCGGAAGACCATACATGGCAAAGTTGGAGCGAAACATGCATTGTGAGATTGCCCCTTTGTGCCCACGATCCGGTATAAAGCGCACCAAAAGTATCCCGATTAAGAAAAGTGCCAGTATTCCGAGTGCTGAAAACCCCACTACATCGTAGCGGATATCCGCAAGGCTTGAGGTTTTATATATATTACAAAACATCAGCGTGGGCAAAAACACATAGTAGCAAAGCTTGTTGGCGACGCGTGTAAACTCCCCCGTCAAAAGACCGCCGCGCCTTAATGCAAAACCAAGTACGACCAATAGCAACACGGGTATGACGGCATTAAGCGCAAAAATAAGTGTATCCATACAACGTCCTTTATTGATGCTGAAATGTATTAAAATGCAAAACTGCCTATATTATGACAAAGCTTGACTAAAAAAGCAATCGTGTGCAATTTTAGGCACCCACCGCAGTTTTTTTGCGTAAGCGCTGTTCCGATCGCTTTTGGCGAATCTGCTCTTTTTTAATCAGCACCTCCGCTTTCCACTTCTCCATGAGATTACATTCAAACTCCGTAAACGCTACCTCGGGAAGCACTACAGTCAGTTCGTCGGGCGCTGCGTCGTCCCGATTCAGGATAGGATGCAAAATATTGATATAGTAAATCTCATAAAGGTACATATCCGCGCAGGTAGCAAACTCGGCGTACTCGATGCGTGTTACCGCAAAAATATCCATGGCTTTATGGAGCTTTTTTTTAAAGAAATGACCGTGCAGCCGCCGCTTAAGCGGTTGGCGCGTACGACCGAGATAGGCGAGCGTATCGCCATAATAAATTTTGTAAAGTATAAACAACCCCAAATCCCCCCAAAGCTCAGGTAATATACCGTATACTACTGTAAGTTTTCCTTAATGTGCCTGAGCACGAACAATTCGCGATTGACCCAACGCGCATCCATATGATCCAGCAATTGAGCGTTGGTGCTGATTGCCTCATCAACAAAAACAAACTTTAAGGCATACCCGTATGCTTCTTCATAGGCGTCCAAGTTTACGGCGGATATGGTTTCTTCCGTTTCACACAGATAGTAATAGGAATTTTGCTCAAAAATACCGCTGCCGGTCACATCCGATCGTATTTCCTTCGTCATGCCGTATTCGGAAACGGAGGAGGGAATCACCTTGAGCCCTGTTTCCTCTTCGACTTCCCGCATAATAGCAGCAATATGCGTTTCGTCCGCTTCTATGCCGCCGCCTGGAAACTTGTACTCTCCGATTTTTTTGCTTTGTATAAGTGCGAGCTTACCGTTTTTCATGATAATCGCTCGTACAGCGTTGCGGATGCATTTGGCTGCGGATACATCGTAGTCCGCCGCATCAAAAACCCTTAAAACCCTCATCGTCATACCCCGTCGATTCCTTTTTATAAGTATACCTCAATTTGATTTTCCAAGGAACGACAAAACACGCAAAAAAAAGCCGCTTCAGGATTTCATTCCTTTAACGGCTTTTATCGTTATTGATACTTTGGTTACGGCTTAACCCTGTAGTTTACCTGTATTTCGGCAACCAAAAGCGTTTCGCCGTCTTGGGGTGTATAGAGATTTACGCTCACCAGTGCTACAT